>JBDLVY010000040.1:0-4429 GCA_039804545.1 Bacteroidota bacterium
TCTGCTAAAACTTTCTCTACTTTTTCTGCGTAATCCGATTTTGATACTTCAACAGTAACTACAGCATTTAATGCGTCTACATTATTTCTTGTGATG
Organism: Bacteroidota bacterium; assembly: GCA_039804545.1. Classification (GTDB taxonomy): domain Bacteria; phylum Bacteroidota; class Bacteroidia; order Flavobacteriales; family Flavobacteriaceae; genus Flavobacterium. Next base: position 97 of record JBDLVY010000040.1, read on the forward strand.
TTCATTTCTTGTGTTTTTTACATACTAAAATTGGGTTGCAAAATTAAAACATTTCTGCAACCCAACCAAGTTTTTATTTTATTGATTTTTAGCTGTTTATTTTGTGTCGCCTGTAATTTGGTAAACCAATGATTGCGAAAGCGATAAGATGATGCTGAAGAGCATGGCGGTCCAAAACGAAACGACTTCAAATCCGTCTACAAAATGGTCGCAAAGCAAAATGATAATAGCGTTGATGACTAGTAAAAACAAACCGAGTGTAAAGAAGGTAACCGGTAAAGTCAGCAACACTAAAATCGGTTTTACAAAGAAGTTCAGCAATCCTAAAACAACCGCTACAATTAGCGCCGTTTTGAATTCGTCAATAATTACACCTTTCATAAAGTGGGCGATTACCAATACTAAAATAGCGGTGATTAATATTCTGATGAGTAGTTTCATGAGTGTATTTTTTTTTATTTTTTCTTCTTCTTTTTGGATTTTTGGTCCATTTTTGAACTCAATAAATTTAATGGCGTAAGAGAAACCAGCGCTAAAATAGCAAAAAGAAAAACCTTGTCACTGTTTGAAGTTTGTAATTTGTAAAAATCATCTTCTTCAGCATGGTAATACAATTTAACTTTGTCACTTATTTGGTTGCATTCTTTAGGACTGTAATGGTGAATCCAATAGTCTTTCTCTTTATAGGAAACCAAAATACTTTTTTGGTTGTTCTTGCCTTTACTCCTTTTTATCGTTATAGAAGTATCACAAAATTTCTTTTTGACTTTGACTTCCACCAATTGTAGTTTAGCATTAAAATCTGCTTCCTTTTTATAGGCTACAAATGAATAAACTGTGGCTGTTAGCAACACCAAAATTATAATCATTTGCAAACCGCTATAATACTTCTTCATACCATTACTTTAAAAACGCCGCCGTTTCCTCAAAAAACAACTTCGGATTCTCGGCGTGAAGCCAATGACCGACATTTGGAATCGTTGCTAATTTAAAATTAGGGAAATGTTTTTGAATTTCGGCCACATCGCTGTCTAAAATGTATTTCGAATTACCGCCACGGATGAACATGGTGGGTTTGTCAAAATGATTTTCGGCAGGCAAGGCTTCACCAATTATTTCAATTTTGGCATTAAAAACCGGCAGATTGAATCGGAATGCCAATTGTCCCGGTTCTATCCAATAAAGATTTTTCATTAGGAATTGGCGTGTACCAAAATCAGGAATAAAAGGATATAATGTTTCTTCAACGGCTGCTCTGTCTGGTTTTTCAGAGAAATCGACTGCATTTAATCCGGCTAAAATGTCTTGATGGTGCGGTGCGTAATATTTGGGTCCAATGTCGGCGACGATTAGTTTTTCAACTAATTCAGGATGAGTTGTTGCCAACAGCATCGCTACTTTGCCGCCCATCGAATGACCGATGATTGAAATGTTGGTTAAATTATGGTGTTGACAATATTGTAAAACATCATTCGCCATTATAGAATAATTGAACTCTTCCGAATGGAAACTCTTACCATGATTTCGCAAATCGAGCATGTGTACTTGAAAACCTTCGGCAGCGTAAAGTGACCCAAATGATTTCCAGTTGTCACTCATGCCCAGAAAACCGTGAATGATTATTAGTGGTTGGCCTTCGCCTTCAATTCTGGAGTGTAACATCTATTTTAATTTTTGCAAATACATGTTCACTACATTGTCTAATCCTAAATACAAAGCTTCAGAAATCAAGGCGTGACCGATAGAAACTTCTAACAATCCCGGAATATTTTCTTTAAAGAATTTGATATTGTCTAGGCTTAAATCGTGTCCGGCATTGATGCCTAAATCTAATTCATTGGCCAAAACTGCTGCTTTTACATAAGGCTCGATTCCGGCTTTGTTGCCTAAACTGTATTGGTGGGCAAATTCTTCGGTGTACAATTCTATTCTATCCGTTCCTGTTTTTTTGGCGCCTTCAATCATGGCTGGAATCGGGTCGACAAAAATAGAAGTTCTGATACCGTTTCGTTTAAATTCGGCTATGACCTCGGTTAGATAATCTTCGAATTTAATTGTATCCCATCCGGCAGAAGACGTAATCGCCCCAATCGCATCGGGAACCAAAGTCACTTGCTCTGGTTTACATTCTAAAACCAAATCAATAAAATTGTGCTGCGGATTCCCTTCAATGTTAAATTCGGTATAGACAATTGGTCTTAAATCGCGCGCATCTTGGTAGCGAATATGTCTTTCATCTGGGCGAGGATGAATGGTAATTCCTTGAGCTCCGAATTGCTGAATATCTTTGGCGACTTGCAATAAATCGGGGACATTACCGCCGCGGGCATTTCGCAAAGTGGCTATTTTATTGATATTTACACTTAATTTTGTCATAGCAATTTTTGGTAAAACTGATCATTTAAAAATTTCATTTCCTACTGTTCGGGCTTTGCCCTAAGGCGATTACAAAAATACAAAGTTAACCAAGCATATATGTCCCAAAATTTGATTATTTTGCAGTCGCTAAAAGAAAAGAATTCATGAGAGAACTTTCAGAATACGTCAATAACGATTTTAAGCCTTTTTCGAGTCAAGAAACTGTCGCTGACATTCAGGATTTTTTTGCCGAAAGCACTTATTCCCATTTCCCGGTTTTAGACAATGGCGTTTATATGGGTTGTATTTCTTCGGTTGATGCTGAAACTTTTGAAACACAAAAAAGCATCACCGATTACCGTTATGCATTAGAAGGATTTTTTGTTAGAATTGGGATGATTTGGCTGGATGTTTTAGAAGTTTTTGCCCGAAACAATGCCAACATGGTTCCGATTTTGGATGAAAACAACAAATATATTGGCTATTACGAAATCACCGATGTGATTAAATTCTTAAACGAAACCCCATTTTTAAAAGAAACCGGTGGTATTATTGTAGTTGAAAAATCGATCAATGATTATTCAATGAGTCAAGTAGCACAAATTGTGGAAAGCAACAACGGCAAGATTTTGGGCCTTTTTGTTTCAGAGGCCAATGCAGAAAAAGTACAAGTTACCGTTAAAATTACTTTGGGCGGTATGAATGAAATCATCCAATCATTCAGACGTTATAATTACGACATAATTTCAGAACACCACGAAGATGATTATTTGAATACCCTGAAAGAGCGTTCAGAATATTTGGATAAATATTTAAACATGTAATTGAAAGTACGAAGTAAGAAATACGAGGTACAAAGTAAAATCTAGACTCTATGAAAGTTGCCATCTTCGGACAATATTATCAAAACGACACCCGACCTATTATTAAAGACATTTTTGTTTTTTTTAATCGAAACGGCGTGGAAATGGTGATAGAAGAAAAGTTTTTGAAAATACTGTATGAGGAGAAAATTGTCGAAAAACAATACAACACCTTTTCAACACATAGCGATTTAAACAGCAGCTTTGATATACTTATTAGTATTGGTGGCGACGGAACTATTTTGAGAGCGGCGACTTTCGTAAGAGATTCAGGTATTCCGATTTTGGGTATCAATGCCGGAAGATTAGGTTTTTTGGCCAAAGTACAGAAAGAAAACATCGAATCTTTTCTCCAATTTGTTTTAGAAAAAAAATACACCATCTCACAGAGATCGTTACTTACTATTGATTGTTCTCCGACTAATTCGGGAATCGATATCAATTTTGCAATGAATGAAGTAGCGGTTAGTCGAAAAGACACGACTTCAATGATTACTATTGAAACCTTTTTGAACGGCGAATATTTAAATTCTTATTGGGCTGACGGCTTGATAATTGCCACGCCAACCGGTTCGACAGGTTATTCACTAAGCTGTGGCGGACCTATTTTAACGCCGGATGTAAAAGGCTTGGTTGTAACTCCAATTGCGCCACACAATCTTAATGCGCGCCCTTTAGTTATTCCCGATGATACTGAAATTACCCTCAAAGTATCGGGTAGAGAAGCACAATATTTGGTTTCTTTAGACTCGAGAATTACTTCCGTGAATAACAATTCGGTTATTAAAATTAAGAAAACTCCTTTCAACATCAATATGGTGGAAATTCCGGAAGAAACCTTTTTTAAGACACTTCGCACCAAATTGCTTTGGGGAGAAGACAAGAGAAATTAGAAAAATTTCACCGCCATTTATACTACAATTCTAAAAAAATCGTTTTAGAATAGAACCTTGCTAACATTAGTAATTATCAGCACTTTATTTTATTTGGTAGAAATCCGAAATTCATGCTATATAAGTACTGAGAATTGTTATATTTGCACGCTATTTTCAATTTGATGAAAAAGATTTTAGTAATATTTTTTTGTTTGGTTTTCCAAAATAATTTGACAG
>JBDLVY010000041.1:0-3392 GCA_039804545.1 Bacteroidota bacterium
ACTTGACCATTAATATCAGTGTAACCCATTACCGGCCATGTATTTCCATTGGCTATTAATCCAACGCCAACATTCGAAATTCCGTTTCCATTGGCATCGACTACTGTGAGTGTTAAAGTAACCGTTGGAAATTGTACATCACAATTCCACCACGAAAAATGAGACACTTCACCAACATATTTATTCCCCACTTTAGTCGCTACACCTTCTTCTTTCCAATAGCCTTTGTCTTCGTCAAAATGCCATAACGGAATGGCGCTAGGAGCAGTTGCCAATTGGCTATCGTCTATTCGCAAAGTAATTTGAGCGGTGTGTCCCTCTTTGATATTTAATTTTTGTCCGGCACTGCCACGCAATTCAACGTTGAGCATCCCATAAGTTTCTAAAACCGCTTGTTCGTTGGTTTCAGTTTGGGCGTATAACATTCCGGGCATTAATTTGTTGATGTTTTCATCGGTTGGCGTCAAATGAAACATGGCGACCTGAACACTTCCTGAATAATCATTCCCATTAGCATCTACAAAAGCACCGTCAAAAACTACTTTAGTTCCTGAATAAATCGACACTTCACTAGTTACTCCGGATTGTATGGTTTCTAATGGATCATTGGGTAACAACATTATTTTTACATTATTCTTCCCTGATGTTGGCACCAAGGAACGTGAACCGTCAATATAACCTGATTTAGTAGCAGTGATGTGGGCAAAACGTTCATAGACATTGGCTCCATTTATGATAAAAACACCATTGACATCGGTTTGTGAGGTTGAAGTACCGATTTTAATAGTTACGCCTTGGATAGGATTATTGTAAATGTCTACAATTTGACCGATAAAATCTTTAGAAGCCGCATTACCAAAATTTTCGGCAAATGCATCATCATTCGGACCTGAATTGTTGTTGTCGTCATTAGACTCACAACTTGAAAAGGCAACTACCAACAGTAGCAAACACAAAAGGGAATGGAGTTTTTTCATGGAGTTTGGTTTAATTTAATTAAAGATAGCTAAAAACGGAATTGGTTGCGTCGGAAAAATAAGAAACAAAAAAAATCCCGCTTTTCAACGGGATTAAATTTTTATTTGAATTTGGAAACACCATCTTTCAGCCAAGCCAAATACTCGTCAATGTTGGGTGTATAGCTAACCGGTTCGTTTAGTTTTTGTTCATTTAAATCGGTCAAAACATAATACGGTTGGGTATTGGTTTTGTAACGCGTGATGATAAAATCGGTCCATTTGTTGCCAACAGTCACAACTTCTTTTCCGGTTTCTTTGGAAACATATTGTTGGTCTTTAGGCAAATCACGTTTGTCGTCAACATACAAAGAAATCAAAACCACTTCGTTTTTAAGTACGCTTAAAACCCTTTCGTCAGACCAAACATTGATTTCCATTTTACGGCAATTGACACAGGCATATCCGGTAAAATCAATCATAATCGGTTTGTTTACTTCTTTGGCGTATGCCAAACCTTTTTCATAATCGGTAAAAGTAATGATTCCGTGTTCACCTACTTTAGCGCCATCGGGTAAATCTCCTTTGGAAACTTCAGCCGAAGAACCAAAGAAACCGGTTGGGCTTTCACTATACGTTTGCGGCGGCGGAAAAGCAGAAATCAGTTTTAACGGTGCTCCGAATAAACCGGGAATCATATAAATAGTAAATGATAAAACCACTAACGCTAAAGACAATCTTCCTACTGAAATATGGGTTAACGGACTGTCATGTGGTAAGGTAATCTTTCCAAACAAATACAAAGCCCATGCGCCGAAAACAGCAATCCAAATGGCCAAGAAAACTTCTCTTTCGAGCAAGTGTAATTGTAACACCAAATCGGCATTCGATAAAAATTTAAAGGCAAAAGCCAACTCTAAAAAGCCCAATGACACCTTAACAGAGTTCATCCATCCGCCTGATTTTGGCAACGAATTCAACCAAGTAGGAAATAAAGCAAAAAGCATAAATGGCAATGCGATAGCCGAGGAAAAACCAAGCATCCCAACGATTGGTGCAATTCCGCCTTTGGAAGCTGATTCTACCAAAAGAGTTCCAACTATCGGACCGGTACAAGAAAATGATACAATAGCCAAGGCCAAAGCCATAAAAAAGATAGCAACAACTCCAGATTTTCCGGCTTGTCTGTCGACTTTATTGGCCCAAGAATTGGGCAACATGATTTCGAAAGCGCCCAAAAAGGAAAGCGCAAAAAATACCAATATGATAAAGAAAATGATATTGAAAGCCACTCCAGTTGATAAAGCATTCAAAGCTTCTGCCCCAAAAACACCAACAATGATAAGTCCAAGTACCACATAAATCAAAATGATAGAAATGCCATAAAATATCGCGTTAGCAATCCCTTTTTTTCTGGTTCCGCTGTGTTTGGTAAAGAAGCTCACCGTCATAGGAATCATAGGAAAAACACAAGGCGTTAACAAAGCTGCCAATCCACCAAGAAAAGCTAAAAAGAAAATAGTCAACAAACCTCTTTCTTCGGTTTTTTTAGGTTTTTCTACCTCAGCATCCGGTGCTAATTTAACTTCGCTACTAGCGGTTTTGACAGTATCGGTTTGCGTTGTATCAATATGGGTAACCGTTAAAGCTGAATCGTATTTAACCAATTGTTTCGGCAACGAAAAAGTAAAAGTATTGTCTTGATTGATGCAAACTTCTTTACACACTTGAAAATCAATTGATGCTTTTATAAAAGTCAGCTTAGGATTGGTGATTTTTACTTTTTGGGTAAAAGTGGCTTTCTTTTCAAAATAATATTCATCTACTTCAAAAGTATCGTTATATTGTTTTTTATACGGACTTTCTTTGACTTTGCCTACCAACTCATAGTTGCCTTTGGCTTCTTTGAAATTGAATTCGGCAGCCAATGGTCCGTTTTCAGGAGTAAATTGGGAATAGACATGCCAACCATCTTCAATTTTGGCTTCCATCACCAAATTAAATTCGGTATCGCTAATTTTTTCAACTTTACTGCTCCATTTTACAGGATTAACAATTTGGGCATTTAGATTGGCAAAAGCCAAAAAACTCAATAGAAAAAAAAGAACTTTCTTCATTAGTGGGTATGGTTAATTTTTAAAATTTTAGTTGTGTTTGCTGTTACTTTAAATCGATCATCTTGCCTTTCCCCTATTATCCAAACGATTTTATCATCGGAACAAAGCAGCCAAATATTGGCTTTATCCAGCAAAGAGAACTTTTCATCTTTGAAATACTTGCTCAATTTTTTTGTGCCGGTCATGCCAAAAGGTTGAAAAAAATCACCTTCTTGCCAACGGCGAATCGTCAAAGGAAATTGAAGCTTATCTTCATCGACAAAGATAACATTAGTTGTTTGATGTGAAATGTCACTTGCGTTACAAATAGAAAGTTTTA
>JBDLVY010000042.1:0-3143 GCA_039804545.1 Bacteroidota bacterium
GATTGGTTTTTCGCTCGTCGCTATCGGCTCTAGAAGTGGAGTTTAAAAGCACTAAACCTTTCATCATATCGGGATACAATTCAGCGAAAGCCAAAGCGACATAACCACCCATAGAATGCCCAACGAGTATTGCTTTTCGAAGGCGTAATTCAGCAAGTACTTCGTGAACTACATCGGCGTTGTTTTCCATGGAATGCACATATCCCATACATCCTGTTTCGCCATGTCCCAATAAATCGACAGTAATGATTCGGAATTTTTTGCTCCATTCTGGGATAAATGCGTCCCACATTTTTTTGTTTTCCAAAAAACCATGTAACAAAACAATAGCCGTTCCTTTACCCTGGTCGGTATAGCTGATGGAGGTATTTTTGAAATGGGTTGTTTTCATTGTGACAAAGGTAAATTATAAACACAAAGAGCGCAAAGTTTTTTCAAATGAAGTACTATAAATGGCGTACATTTTGACTTATTCAAATAAAAAACGGCTTACTTTCGTAAACCGTTTTTTTTATCTCTTTTTCTAATTAGGCATTCATTAAACTTTCGATTTCCTCTACTTCAATTGGAATGTTGCGCATCAGGTTGAAAGGATATCCTTTTTCTTGAATGACCACATTGTCTTCCAAACGGATACCAAAGCCTTCTGCTGGGATGTATATTCCTGGCTCTACAGTAAAGACCATATTAGCTTGCATTGGCTCAGTCAAAATTCCGTAATCGTGAGTGTCTAATCCCATGTGGTGCGAAGTGCCGTGCATAAAATATTTTTTATAGGCTGGCCAATCTGGGTTTTCATTTTGCACATCGGCTTTGTCAATTAAACCTAAACCTAATAGTTCAGAAGTCATTACTTTACCTACTTCGATATGGTATTGTTTCCATAAAGTACCCGGCGTTAGCATTTTTGTTGCTTCGTTTTTTACTCGTAAAACGGCATTATAGACTGCTTTTTGTCTTTCATTAAAACGACCTGAAACCGGAATAGTTCTAGTCATATCACTTGAATAATTGGCATATTCAGCCGCTACATCTAGCAAAATCAAATCGCCCGCTTTACACACTTGATTGTTTTCAATATAGTGTAAAACATTGGCATTATTTCCAGAAGCGATGATGGGCGTATACGCAAAGCCTTTGGATCGATTGCGCAGGAATTCATGAGCAAATTCGGCTTCGATTTCATATTCGGTTACGTCAGGCTGAACAAAATTCAAGACTCTTCTAAACCCTTTTTCAGTAATATCGCAGGCTTTTTGGATTAACTCTAATTCTACATTTTCTTTAACCGAACGTAGGCGTTGCAATATTGGATTACTTTTAGCCACGGCATGCGCAGGATACTTTTCTTTCCACCACTTTACAAAACGGGCTTCGCGAGTTTCGGTTTCTACTGTGGCACGATAGTGTTCATTGGTGTTGATGTAGATTGTTTCAGAATGGGTCATTAATTCAAACAACACTTTTTCAAATTCGGTTAACCAATACACGGTTTTAATTCCAGACACTTCAAAGGCGCGTTCTTTAGTCAATTTTTCACCTTCCCAAACGGCAATATGTTCGTTGGTTTCTCTTAAGAAGAGCATTTCTCTTTGATGCTCGTAGGGTGCGTCTGGGAAAAGCAATAAGATGCTTTCTTCTTGATCTACACCACTTAGATAAAAGATGTCGCGGTGTTGTGCAAATGGCATGGTGCTATCAGCACTAATAGGATAAATATCATTCGAATTAAAAACGGCTACACTTTTTGGCTTCATTTGAGCCGTGAATTTAGCGCGGTTTTTAATAAATAAATTGCGGTCTATTGGATGGTATTTCATACGAATTAGAATTTATTAGGATACAAATCTAATCAATCCATTTGTAATATCTAGCACCAATTAGATTTGGATTTTCATTTTCAATGTGGTCTAATATCCATTCGCTTTTAGGAGACTTCACACTCTTTTTCTGCTCTTTTTTATGTAACTTTTCGTAAGTAGCAAAATCAATCTCTTGGCTTTGTTCTAATGTTTCAAACAATTGGGTTTTGATCACAGCCAATCGCCAATCAGCTTGAATGGTGCCTTCAAACACTTTCGATTTAGAGCCACTACCATAGGCCAAGAATCCAAATTTCTTTCCGGGAATATCTTTATTAATGTTGGCAAAATGGGATAAAGTAGAAAGTAAACCCATGAAAATGGATCCCGTGTATAAATTACCAATTAATGAAGATGCGATTTCTGCTGGTTGTAATTTTTGGTTAACAAAAGCACGGTACTCCTCTGATTTGCTAACTTCTTTCAATTTGTTCTGATAGTCTTCAGGAGATTCATTTCCTGAAATAATTGGGTTTGCTGCGTCAAGTGCATAAATTTCAGAAAGCATACGGCGTCCTTGAAACGAATACGGCAAGTGCATGATGATGCTTTCCCAAGTTGCATATATCGTTTCGGTAGTGTTTTTTAATTTTTTCAACGAAAAGTAAGCGTTGCGCGTACGATCCATATAACATTGATTGGAATATTGGCCATCAAAAACGGGTTGGTCTTTGTGGATTTCAATTTTAGCTTCTAGATTAGCAAACCATTCCTTGTTTTCGTTGTTGCCAGTGATGGCCTCTTTTGAAATTGTTCGGTAGGGTTTGAAGAAATCAAAAACGCCTTTGGTACTGGTCGCCCATTCGTTTTCGAAAGCAATTATTTTAGGATTGGCAGTCACTAACATGGCTACAGCTCCTGCACCTTGAGTGTATTCTCCGGTCGAATTCAAATCGTATTTGGCAAAGTCAGTAGTAACAACAATTGCTTTTTCCCCCGGATTAAGTCGTACAAAGTCCAAACAGTTTTGCAATGCATCCACTCCGCCAATACAAGCAAAAGTAAAATCCACCACATCACAATTGGCAAGAATATCTTCTCCAAATTTTTGCTCCATTAAAGCAATCAAAAAAGAACTGATCGGTTTTGAACTGTCTATAGCGCTTTCGGTACCTACATAAATTCTAGCAATTTCATTCAGGCTGATTTGGTTTTCCAAAACTAGTTTGGTCAAGGCATTAGCGCCAAAAACTACAGTGTCTTGATGCACATCTGGCAATGTCATTTTAATCAAACCTAGCCCTTTTTCTAGTTTTTCCGGTTCTATATTTCGAGCAGTTG
>JBDLVY010000043.1:0-3100 GCA_039804545.1 Bacteroidota bacterium
CATAGCCAAACACGTTCGCTGTTCCTAACACATTCGACACTGAAAAATACAAAATCTTTTGTTGTGACATCAAATATGCCCATCCCAAACTCAAATTATTGTAGCCTTTCGTTCTCCCATTCATAAATTCGGATTCGTTCGGATTGTTGTAGGGTCTTCCGGTAGTGAAAGAATTGGTTACACTCAACTGCGATTTTAATTTGTTAATCCACCATTTGCTAACCACACTTAAACTTTGATTGGCAACAAAGCTTGGCGTTACTTCAGCCGTATAATTTTTATAGTTTCTTTGGGTATCTATAAACGAATAAGAAACCCAGTATTCTACATTTTTAATGGTTTTATTGTCTCTCCAAAAAACATCTAAACCTTTAGCATACCCTGAACCAGTATTGTTGAAATCTGTATCAAATTGAGCCAAATCAGTGTCGTATTTTACCAAATCAGAATAGTCTTTAAAGTAAGCTTCTGCGCGAAAAGTTCTTCGGTCTTTGCTGTATTGGTAATTTAAAATATAATGTTGGGCTTTCTCACTGTCTAAATAATTGGCGTATTTCAAATAATCTTGCCTTGGCGCTTGGGTAAAACTTCCGTAGGCCAAGGAAAACTGTCCGTTTTTGGAAATTTTATACGCCAAAGAAGCTCTTGGAGCAACTACTGTTTCGTTTAACAAATCGTTATCCGATAATCTGGCGCCTAATTTTACCGCAAACTTTTTAGAAAAGAAAATATCCGCTTCGGTAAAGAATGCTGCGATATTCGCATTATAACCATTGTTGAAAGTATCGCCTTCATATTGTTTGAAATCTTCTTTAAATTGGGTGATAAAATAATCACTGCCAAAAGACAACTTTACCCTATCGGAAAATGATTTTTTCAGTTTTAATTTCAAATGAGACGAATGTTCTAAATTGTCAACTTTATTTAAATCTATACCGATTTTATTTTGGCTATAGCCATAACTCAAGCCAGTAAAAAATTGCCATTGCGAGCCGAAGTTTCCTTTATAAGACGAATTCAAATAGAAGTTATTGTTGTCTAAATCCACTCTAATTTTCTCCGGATTGTTAATCGACTCACTGTTGATATCAAATTGAGATGCCTCAAACGCTGCGTATAATTTGAAAATCCCACTTGTAAAACTGTGACGGTAAACCGCTTCACCCGAAAGCGATTGAAAAGGCTTGTTCCAATCGGCGCGTTGCGGAAATACTTTTTGATAGGGTTCCAAATTGATATAAGAAGTATTAAAACTCAGGGAATTTTTACCCCATTTTTGAGTATTGGCCAAACCTAAACCTACTGTCATCAAAGAAATATCTGTTTTCTCTTCTGTAGCTTCATCTTGGGTATTTAACAACAAAACACTTGACAACGCTTCGCCATATTCGGCAGAATAACCACCAGTAGAAAATGACATGCCACTAAAGAGAAATGGTGAAAATCTTCCTCTTGTTGGCACATTAGCTGTTGTGGCACCATAAGGTTGTGCAACGCGAATACCGTCAACAAAAGTTTGGGTTTCATCGGCTTCACCGCCACGAACAAATAACCTTCCATCTTCGCCTACGGTTTGGGTTCCGGGTAAAGTTTGCAACGCCGAAACAATATCACCCATAGCACCAGCAGTAGTGACAATATCTAAGGGTTTTAAAACCGAAACTCTGGCTTTTTCACCGGCATCAAAAGTTCCGGCAGTTACAATAACGGCGTCTAGTGAGTTAACGCTTTCTTTCAATTTGAATGTTTTGTTTTGGCAAGTAGCAACGTCAATTGGGGCTTTTAAAGTTTCATAAGTTAAGAAACTAATCACTAAAATTTGATTGTCTTTGGCGGTGGTAGTGAATTTAAAATTTCCATTCTCATCAGAAGAACCGCCATCGTATGTACCATCTATAAAAATATTGGCACCAACAATGGGTTTGCTTTTTTCATCAAGTACGGTTCCTGAAATGGTTTGCTGAGCATTGCCGGTAAAAGCAAGTAAAAAAAGAAATAGTGAATATAAAGTTTTCATGAGTCTTGTTTTGTTGAAGCAAAATTGCAACAAAGGATAAAACTATGAAATTTAAATTGACCGAAATGTAATTTTGGGTGGATGAATTGTAAATTGTTTTCCAAAAAAAAAAATACCTTTAACAAAAAATACAAATAAAATTCAGTAGCATTGCATTACTAAAAAATCAATTGAACAATGAAAATAATCAAATCACTATTAGCCCTTGCAGCTTTTTTTGCCCTTAATAGTGCTTCTGCACAAACAATAACTGAAAGATGGCCCGAAATTAAGGCTTATCATGAAGTTATTTCCAAATCGTTTCATGCTTCTGAAGAAGGAAATTTAAATCCAATCAAATTAAATTCTGAACTTTTAGTAGAGAGAGCAGAAGCTTTGGCTGTAGAAAACATGCCCGAAGAATACCGTTCCCCAAAACTTATAGAATCACTGGTCGTTTTGAAAAAAGAAACCAAGAAAGTGAATGACTTGGTACAACAAAAAGCTACAGACGATGAAATAACCAAAGCATTGGCTTCGCTTCACGACACATTCCACAAAATTGTAGGTTTATGTCAGACCGAAAATAAATAATCAAAAAGCCCGACCTAAGCGTCGGGTTTTTTTAGGCAAATAGTTTTCAACAATTCGCAACTGAGAAATCAAATATTGCAAATTAAATTTACCTTTGTGCGCTTATAAAAATTACGATTATGATTTATAAATTCAGAGCCATTCTTGATGCAGAAGAAGATGTATTCAGAGACATTGCGATTCAGGAAGAAGATACTTTAGAAGATTTACATAATGCCATTGTCAATGCCTTTGGTTTTGACGGATTAGAAGTGGCTTCCTTTTACACTTGTGATGACCAATGGAATCAGGAAGACGAAATTCCTATGTTTGACACAGGCGATGTTCCTGGCGAAATGAAAATCATGAGTGATTATCGTTTGAACCAATTGTTGGGAGAAGACCAAACTAAAATCATTTACGTTTATGATTTTATCAACATGTGGACATTCCTAGTAGAATTGGCTGCAGTTGAAGACGAAGAAGTTGGTGTCATTTATCCAAACCTATTATTCTCACACGGCGTATTAC
>JBDLVY010000044.1:0-40472 GCA_039804545.1 Bacteroidota bacterium
AAAGAATTAAAAGCTTCTATCGATCACAAAAAAGAAGTAATCTCTAGTTCTAAAGAGCGTTTAGACCAAAAATCTTCGCACTTAAAACACAAAAAAGCCGAGTTGAACGATATCATGTCTGAAACCCAAAAAGAAGAAAACTTCTTAATGGAAAAATCAGCCGAATTTGAAGCTTTAATCGAAGAAAGATTGTTAGCGGCATACAAAAGAATCCGTTCTAGCGTTCGCAATGGTTTAGCAGTAGTGTCTATTGAGCGTGGTGCTTCGGCAGGTTCGTTTTTTACCATTCCACCGCAAACCCAAGTGGAAATCGCAGCCCGCAAAAAAATCATCACCGATGAGCACTCAGGAAGAATCTTAGTAGATGCTTCATTGGCAGATGAAGAAAGAGAAAAAATGCAAAAATTATTTGCTCACCTATAATAATTAATCCCGATTCATTCGGGATTTTTTTATGAAGAAAATTCAATACTTCTTAATCACCAAAACGGTTGGCTTATACCTCAACCTCATCAGCTTTTTCTCTCCAGAAAAGGCCAAACAAATCGCTTATGCCATTTTCAGCCAACCCAGAAAAGGAAAAATAAAAACCGGGCAACTTCCTAAAACTTTACAAAACGCAAAACAGGAAACATTGCACTACGATGGTGAAAATTTCCAAACCTATATCTGGCAAGGTTCATCGGACATCATACTATTACTTCACGGTTGGGAAAGCAATGCCGCACGCTGGAAAAAATTATTAAACCAACTAAAACCTTTAGGCAAAACCATCATTGCCATCGATGCACCGGGTCACGGATTGAGTTCGGGCAAAGAATTCAACGCACCTCGCTATGCCGAATTCATTCACGTTTTAGCCCAAAAATACAACCCAAAAACGGTTATTGGTCATTCTATCGGTGGTGCTGCAATTGCCTATTATTTGCACAAATATCCTAACGACCATATTGAGAAAATCGTACTGCTCGGCGCTCCGTCTAGCTTCAAGAAAATCAGTGACAACTTTGTCAACATCTTGAGTCTGAACAACAAAATGAAATCCCTTTTGGAAAAACATTATCAGGAGAAATTCGATATTCATATCAACGATTTTGCCGGACATTTATTTGCCCAAAACTTTTCCCAAAAAGCCATCATCGCCCATGATATTGACGACAATGTTATCCTCATAGAAGAAGGCAGAATGTACGCTTCCGCTTGGAAAAATTCAACCTACATTGAAACACAAGGCTTAGGACACAGCATGCACGACAAAGAATTGTACCAAAAAATTGCCGATTTTATTGCAGAAGCGTAAAGGCAAGCGCTTTCTTGTGGTCCCTTTTCACGCTTTTCGTTACAATATCCCGATAAATCGGGATGATTTCCACTTCAATCGGGGCTAATTAGTCTTGGCCGTTTGTATCTGTCACTTTAAAAACCTGAAAATCAACCTCCCAAAAACAAGACCTTTTGGCAAAAAACATCTTTTTAGCTTTTCTGCAAAAAAAGTAGCGTCGAAAAACAAATATTTCCTATTTTTAACAAAACCATTACCCAATAACTTAGAAAATAGTACCAATCATGAAGATTCTAAAAATACAAGCTTTACGCGGACCCAATATTTGGAGTGTACAACGCAAAAAACTTATCCAAATGCGATTAGATTTGGAAGAAATGGAGCAATTTCCAACCAACAAAATTGAAGGTTTTCGCGAACGCATAGAAGCCATGTTTCCCACCATGATTGAACACCGTTGCTCCGAAGGAACACGCGGCGGATTCTTCTCCAGAATAGAACGCGGCACATGGATGGGACATGTTATAGAACACATCGCTTTAGAAATACAAACCCTGGCCGGAATGGAAACCGGTTTCGGAAGAACACGGGAAACCAAAACTTCGGGAATATACAATGTAGTATTCAGCTACACTGAAGAAAACGTTGGGATGTTTGCCGCCGAAAGCGCCGTAGCCATAGCCGAAGCGCTAATCGCAGGAACAGAATATGACGTTGAAGGCGATATTCAACAAATGCGTGAAATTCGCGAGCGTGTGCGTCTCGGACCTTCAACCGGAAGTATTGTAGATGAAGCCGTAGCAAGAGATATTCCTTGGATTCGATTAGGAACGAATTCCTTAGTACAATTGGGTTATGGCGTAAACCAAATGCGTTTTCAAGCCACCATTACTTGTAAAACCAGCAGCATCGCGGTTGATATTGCTTGTAATAAAGAACAAACCAAACGCATGCTCGACTTGGCTTCCATTCCTGTAGCGAATGGGGGTATTTGTGTTGACGAAGTAGATTTGGAAACTACCATCAAAAAAATTGGGTACCCAATCGTAATCAAACCCTTAGATGGTAACCACGGAAAAGGAGCTTCTATCAATGTAGTCACTTGGGAAGACGCTGTAGCCGGATTAGAATACGCCCAAAAATACAGCCGAAGAGTCATTGTAGAAAAATTCATCACCGGTTTCGATTTTAGGGTTTTGGTCATTGACAACAAATTGGTCGCCGCTGCCAAAAGAGAACCTGCCCATGTTGTCGGCAACGGAAAAGACTCCATTCAAACTTTAATCGAAGAAACCAACAAAGACCCAAGACGCGGTTACGGACATGAAAATGTATTGACCCAAATCGACGTCGACAGAGATACATTAGACTTATTAGAAAAACTAAATTACACAGTTGATTCTGTTCCAAAAAATGGCGAAATCGTATACTTAAAATCAACTGCCAATCTAAGCACCGGAGGAACTTCTATTGATGTTACCGATATGATGCATCCTGAAAATATTTTCCTTTGTGAGCGTATTTCAAGAGTAATCGGTTTAGACATTTGCGGTGTAGATATTATGGCAGAAAATTTAACCCAACCGTTAAAAGAAAACGGCGGTTGTATCTTAGAAGTCAATGCCGCACCGGGTTTCCGTATGCACTTAGCACCAAGCGAAGGTTTGCCAAGAAACGTGGCTGCACCGGTAATCGACATGTTGTATCCTCCGGGAAAACCCAGTCGCATTCCGATTATAGCCGTAACCGGAACCAATGGCAAAACCACCACTACCCGATTGTTAGCACACATTGTAAAAAATAACGGCTACAAAGTGGGATTCACGACTTCCGACGGGATTTACATTCAAAACCATATGATGGAAAAAGGCGACACAACCGGACCGCTTTCCGCTGAATACATCTTAAAAGATCCTACTGTAGAATTTGCCGTTTTAGAAACTGCTCGTGGCGGAATTTTACGATCAGGTTTAGGCTTTAGTCGTTGTGATATTGCCATCATTACCAACATACAGGAAGACCATTTAGGCATAGCCGACATTCACAATTTAGATGATTTGGCACGCGTAAAAGCGACTGTCGTTCGTTCGGTAAAAAAAGAGGGTTGGGCCATACTAAACGCCGAAGACGAACAATGTTTGAAAATCGCCAACGAATTGAGTTGTAACATTGCTTATTTCAGCATGGACGAGAACAACCCAAAAGTGCAGCAATTTGCCAAAGAAGGAAAAATTGTTGCCGTTTATGAAAACGGTTATATCACTATCAAAAAAGGAGAATGGAAAATCAGAGTGGAACGTGCTACTCATGTGCCTTTAACGTTAGGCGGTAAAGCCAAATTCATGATTGCCAATGCACTAGCGGCCACTTTAGCGAGTTATTTGTGGGGATTCAAAACAGAAGACATTAGTTTGTCATTGCAAACCTTTATTCCGAGTGCGGCTCAAACGCCAGGACGTATGAATATTTTTGATTTCAAAAAATTCAAAGTTCTTATCGACTTTGCCCACAATCCTGCCGGATATCGTGGAGTGGAAGAATATTTATCAACGGTTGAAGCTTCCAAAAAAATCGGAATCATTGCCGGTGTAGGAGATCGTCGTGACGAAGATATCAGAGAATGTGCTACCATTGCGGCTCGAATGTTTGACCATATTATCATTCGCCAAGAAAAATACCTACGCGGAAGAACAGAAGAGGAAATCATCGGTCTAATTATGGAAGGCATCAACGCTTCGGGTAGAAATGTTACTCACGAAATCATAGCCAAAGAAGTCGAAGCCATCAAACACGCCATCAACAGCGCACAAGATGGTACTTTCATTACCGCTTTGAGCGACGTAGTTACCAACGCTATTGATATTGTTCAGGAATATTTGGACAAGGAAAACGAAGATGGAAATATTTAAATTAAAGTTTCAATATAAATCCCAAATCCCATCCGGTTTTTGGGATTTTTAAAATCATAAAAATGTTTAATAGAATTTTTGTTACGGTTTATGGTTGCTTGTTATTTTCATTTTTGGGTCAAGCCCAACAGTCAGTCATTCCTCCTAAAAACAAAGCCATAGTAGACAGCATTATCAAATATGGCCCAACCATTTCACCGACTTATGAAAAGGCAGTTTGTACCGAAATGGTGATCCAATTATTAGAGAAATTTCAACCTTTGACCAAAACTGATAAAACTCGTTTAAGAATTATTACTAATAAAGATGTTTACAGTTTATTAAAACAAAACTCTCCTATACCGAAAGGGGTTTACTATGCCTTGACTGCCAAAGGAATCGGAAAACCCATAGACGATGTTAAGAGTGTTCTACCTGGTGATTTTGTGCAGTTTTGGACCGAAACTTGGGGACATTGCGGCATTGTAAAAGAAATTAATCCCGAGACTAAAAAAATGGTTTTATACTCCTCTTTTCCAAGTACCAATGGCTATGGTATTCAAACTTTTACTATTCCCAACTATTGTTATTTTGTCCGATTAAAATAATAGAGACTTTAAGAAAATAAGTTTAATTAAAAATGAACGATCAAATCGACACTTGGCTCATCAACAACCGTATCAATATCTATTTACTCAATGCGATTGATGAAAATTATCTGACTGATATTTCGGCTTCCAAAGGACGAAAAGTAAGTGAGCAATTTGCCCACCTGCACAATGTTAGAATGATGTGGCTCAAAGCCTCAGCGCCCGAATTATTAGAAGGTTTGCATAAAATTGACAAAGAAATAGCAAATAACAAAACGGTTTTGGTTACTGAACTAAATAAAAGTGCTGAAGCGATGGCCAAACTTCTGGAAAAAGGTTTTGCCGAAAACAAAATCAAAGGTTTCAAACCAAATCCTGCCGCATTCTTAGGCTATTTGATTTCTCATGAAAGCCACCATCGAGGACAAATTGTATTAACACTCAAACAAGCCGGACATCCCATCGACCCAAAAACACAATATGGTTTGTGGGAATGGGGAAGCCGATAATTTTACTGCTATGACAACATTACAAAAATTGCTTCAACAAATTGAAAGCCACATTCCCCATCAAGAAAAAATAAACCCTGCAATTTCACAAGCTACCGTTGGTTGGCAATTAGACCATTGTTTATTAGTCATCAATGGCGTTATAGCCCAATTGAAAAGCTCCAATCCTGACAATTATAAATGGAAATTCAAATGGATTCGGTTCTATTTTCAAATCACAAAAAAAATCCCAAGAGGCAAAGTCAGAGCACCAAAAACTGTAAACCCACTTGAAGTTGCGTCAATGGAAAACTTAAAAACCAAACTCGAACAAGCCAAAAAAAATATTGCCGAAATGCAAAACCTTCCTTCCAACAGTTATTTTACCCATCCGTTTTTTGGCGATTTGAATTTGAAATCTTCCCTATGGTTTCTGAAATTGCATACGAATCACCATTTAAAAATCGTTATCGACATCATAAACAAAGGCTAATAGTCAAAAAAGATTGTCCTTTTTTTATACATTTACGCCAACAAAAAACTTCACTTCATGAACAAAAAGATTATACTTTTCGTTAGCTTATTCTTGGCTTTAACCACACAAGCCCAATTAAAAAAATTAACGTTAGAGGAATCGGTTTTACAACAAGGCCGTGCTTTCAGAGCCGATGGTTTGACCGGTTTCCAATGGATTCCCAACACCAACAAATACGTATTTTATACTGATACGTGGACCAAAATGAAATCAGCTTCCGCAACCAATGACGCTGCTACAGAATTGGTAACATTAGCAGATATCAATACCGCTTTGGGCACCAAACTCAAAAACTTCTTTGGTTTGCAATGGATGGATGCCAATACTTTTATGGTAACTGAAAACGGGAAATATTACAGTTATAACTTGGTTACCAAAACCGGGAAACAAACCCAACAAACACCAGAAACAGCCGAAAACAATACATTCGATAGCAATAAAGTCAACTTGGCTTTTACGGTAGAAAACAATTTGTTTTTTCTGAACAGTAAAGGTGAAAAAATAACTGTAACCAATGAAACCAACAAAGGAATCGTATCGGGACAATCTATCGCTCGAAATGAATTCGGAATTGGCAACGGTATTTTTTGGTCGCCAAAAACTTCTTATTTGGCTTTCTACCAAAAAGACGAAACCGAAGTAGCCGATTATCCTTTATTAGACATTACTGAAACTCCTGGAAAATTGGTCAACATCAAATACCCGATGATTGGTCAAAAAAGTGAAAAACCACGCGTTGGGATTTACCATTTGGCCACCCAAAAAACCGTTTTCATCACACCAAGAGGAAACCAAGACGACTATTTAACCAACTTATCTTGGACACCCGACGAAAAATACGTGTTGATAGCCGAATTAAATCGCGGTCAGAATGATATGAGTTTGAACCTATATGATGCCAATACAGGCGCTTTCATCAGAACCATTTTAAACGAAAAAAATCCACGTTGGGTTGAACCCGAACACGATGCTTTCTTCCCGAATGCGAAATCAAATAACTTCGTTTGGTTTAGCGAAAAAGACGGTTTTCCTAATATGTACTACTACTCTATCGAAGGAAAATTAATCAAACAGCTAACTAATAACCCATTTGTAGTACGTGACATTATCAGTGCCAATGCAGCCGGAACCGAAATTTATTTCAAAGCGACCGGTCCAAATCCAACCAATATGTTGGTTTACAAAGTGGATTTAAAAGGCAAACAAACCCTAATCACCAAAGACCAAGGTGTACACAATGTGATACCGAATGCCGATGGGAATTGGTTTTTTGACGAATTCTCCAATCACGATACGCCTTCAAAATCGTTGATGTATGACAAAGGTTTGAAAGCCAAAACACTATTGGTGAGCAAAAACAAATATGAAGGTTACGAAATCGGTACTGCCGAAATCAAAACCATCAAAGCTGCCGACGGAACAACCGATTTGTACACGCGTTTGATTAAGCCGAGTAACTTTGACCCTAACAAAAAATATCCTGTTTTGGTTTATGTTTATGGCGGACCTCATGCACAAATGATAACCAATTCCTATTTAGACGGCGCCAATTTGTGGATGTATTGGATGGCAGAACAAGGCTATTTGGTTTTTACCGTTGACAACAGAGGTTCTGACAATCGCGGTTTTGCTTTTGAAAGCATCATTCACGGCAACTTAGCCGTAAACGAAATGGACGACCAATTAAAAGGTGTCGATTATTTAAAATCATTGCCTTATGTTGACGGCAATCGATTGGCAGTTCACGGTTGGAGCTACGGCGGATTCATGACCACTTCTTTGATGTTACGCAAAGCCGATACGTTTAAAGTAGGCGTTGCCGGCGGACCGGTAATCGATTGGAAATGGTATGAAGTGATGTATGGCGAACGCTATATGGACACACCAACAGAAAACCCTAAAGGTTTTGAAGAAACTACCGTTTACAATTACGTGAAAAACCTAAAAGGCAAACTGCTTTTAATTCACGGAACCAACGATGATGTGGTAGTAGAACAACACAATTTGTCTTTGGTCAAAAAGTTCGTTGAAGCCGGAAAACAAGTCGATTATTTCCCTTACCCAATGCACAAACACAACGTAACCGGCAAAGACCGCGTGCACTTGATTCAAAAAGTTTTGAACTATGTGATGGATAATAATAAGTAGGAGCTAATCCCGCTTTCCGCTATATCTTTTTCGTCAGTTCGAGTGCGGAGACAACCGCGTATCGAGAACACGAAAAAGGATGCCGCTCTAATCGGGGCTAAAAAAAATCCCAAAATCCAATACATTCATTGGATTTTGGGATTTCTCTTTTAAAAAGTATACTGTTAGGTTTTCTGCGGTTTCTTTCTGGCTGCCGGAAATAACACATTGTTCAATATCAATCGGAATCCCGGAGAGTTTGGATGCAAATCGAGAACCGTTGGCTCATCACCTACTCTATGTTGGTAATCTTCCGGATCGTGACCGCCGTAGAAAGTAAAAAAACCTTTTCCTTTTTGTCCGTGTATGTAACGCGCTTCATCATTCAATTCGCTTTTACCCAAAGTCAATACATTGGATTTGATCAAACTGCTGTCAAACGAAGTCGTTTGTCCCATAAAACCTTTCACCAATTGGGTATGGTTTTGACACAACATACTCGGAATCACATCCCATTTGGCAGAAAATTCCATTAAGGTGAAATAATCTTTTTCAAACGGAATTCGGCGTTTTTCTGTCATATCAATATCTGAGAACTCATAGTGTTCCGGTTTTCGGTCTAAAATAAAATTCTTGAAGGCAAACGTTTTGTTGTAATCAATGAGCGATTGGTAATTGGCATCGCTGTTATCGCCGTCAAACATAGGTTCGCAAATATCAACGCCATCGGCAGCAAGTGCAATATCAAAACTATCGGTGGCCGAACACATGGCAAACATAAAACCGCCGCCGATTACAAAATCGCGTATTTTTTTGGCCACAGCCAATTTCTCATTGGACACTTTGGAATATCCTAACTTGGCTGCCAAAGCTTCGGCTTCTTTCTTTTGTTCTATATACCAAGGCGCATTTCGATAAGCACCGTAAAATTTACCGTATTGACCGGTGAAATCTTCGTGGTGCAAGTGGAGCCAATCGTATAGAATTAATTGGTCGCTTAAGACTTCTTCGTCATAAACCACTTTAAACGGAATTTCGGCATAGGTCAACACCATTGTTACCGCATCGTCCCAAGGTTGTTTTCCCGGTGGCGAATAGACTGCAATTTTGGGTGCTTTTTCTAAGACTACGGTTTCCATATTTTGAGACGGACTAGAAATATCGGCTAAAATCGATTGCATTTCCCCATCGGATAAGACTTCAAAACTTACGCCTCGAATTTGACATTCTTTGCGAATTTCAGCCACATCTGGCAATAAAAAAGAACCACCGCGGTAGTTCAATAACCAACTCGCTTTGTATTGTTTGTCTAAAGCCCAATAGGTAATTCCATAGGCTTTAAGATGGTTTTTTTGGGACACTTCATCCATGGGCAACAATAAAAAATTGGCCTTTACAGAAAAGCAAAACAGCAGGAAGAAAATATAGAGTGACTTTTTAAACATTTACAGCAATATTTTACCCAAAGATAATAGATTTAGTGTGAAAATTGAAATTAAAAGGAGACTGCCAGTGGTAGTCAGGTATCTTTTTATTTACTGTAAAAATAACAGTTTTAATGTGAAGTAAATCATAAAAAAATCCCGAGATTAATCGGGATTCTATTTTATTAAAATGGCACATCGCTGTCGTCATCTTGGTTGATATTACTTCCGAATGCTTCGTTAGGTGAAGGCAAATTCTTCGTCATAAACGGATTGTCATCATGATTCATTTTCGAAGGCAAGTCATCAAATCCGCCACCATATTCTTCTAGGTTGTCAAACTTACCTAAGTTACCAATGAATTTCAGACGGATGTTTTCCAACGAACCATTTCTGTGTTTGGCAATGATAAATTCGGCCTGACCGGCAGTTGGTGATTGTTCGTCATCATCCCATTCATCAATTTTATAGTATTCCGGACGGTAAATAAACGATACGATATCGGCATCTTGCTCAATCGCACCCGATTCACGTAAGTCGGACAATAAAGGTCTTTTACTAGAACCACGAGTTTCTACCGCACGTGACAACTGTGATAACGCAATTACAGGCACTTCCAACTCCTTGGCTAAAGCTTTTAAGTTTCTCGAAATGGTGGAGATCTCCTGTTCACGGTTACCGCCGCCTTTGCCATTGCTGCCACCTGCGGTCATCAATTGAAGGTAGTCAACTATAATCATCTTGATGCCGTGTTGAGACGACAGACGTCTTGCTTTGGCTCTTAAATCGAAAATGGAAAGCGATGGTGTATCATCAATATACAATGGGGCTTTTTCTAAGTCTTTTACTTTGGTAGACAATTGCTCCCATTCGTGTTTTTCCAATTTTCCGGTTCTCAGTTTTTCAGAAGACAATCCGGTTTCCGAAGAAATCAAACGGGTGATTAACTGTACCGAGGACATCTCTAAGGAGAACAAGGCTACCGGATGCCCAAAGTCGATTGCTATATTTCTCGCCATCGACAATACGAATGCGGTTTTACCCATACCCGGACGTGCTGCAATAATGATTAAATCGGATGGTTGCCAACCGGAAGTGACTTTGTCCAGTTTTTCAAAACCGGTCGCGATTCCGCTGAGTCCTTCTTTGTTGGCGATTTCTTCGATTCGCTTTTTGGCCTGAATCACCAAACTCTGCGCTGTTTCCGAGCTTCGTTTGATGTTTCCTTGGGTTACTTCATATAATTTAGATTCGGCTTTGTCCAACAAATCGAATACATCAGTTGATTCGTCATAAGACTCTTCGATGATTTCCGAAGAGATTTTGATTAAGCTTCTTTGGATGTATTTCTGCAGAATAATTCTCGAGTGGAACTCAATATGCGCCGATGAGGATATCTTTTGCGTCAGCTGAATTAAGTAAAAATCACCTCCGGCTAAATCGAGCTTTCCACTCTTTTTTAGCTGTGCAGAAACTGTTAACAAGTCAATAGGCTGAGAATCTGTGAATAACTGAAAAATAGCTTCAAAAATATGCTTGTGAGCGTCTTTATAAAAAGCATCGGGCTGAAGAATATCGATTACCTCATCTACTCCTTTTTTATCAATCATCATCGCACCCAATACCGCTTCCTCTAAGTCCATGGCTTGTGGCGGGAGTTTTCCTTTTTCTAAATTGATGATTGTAGTTTTATCTACTTTGATGGGGTTAATATTTCTGAGATTTTCCATGAAACGAAAGTAGCTCTTTTTGTAAAATTTTTGGAATTGAGTTATTCAAAACCAATGTTGATAAGTTTGTGTTTTTTGTTGATAACCAAAAAAAAATCCGAAACCATAGGGCTTCGGATTTCAACTATATTTTGTGAGATTTATTCCTTATATTCGCCCATCTTACTGTATTTATCCATCCTCTGCGCTACTAATTCTTCTGTTGATAAATCTTTCAACTCATTAAAAGCTTTCATGATATATTGCTCAACCGTTTTGAAGGTTGTTTCTTTATCATAATGAGCGCCACCAAGTGGTTCCGGAATGACATCATCTACCAATTTCATTTTTTTCATATCTGAAGAAGTCAGTTTCAAGGCTTCGGCTGCTTGTTCTTTGTATTCCCAACTTTTCCATAAGATAGAAGAACAAGACTCCGGGGAAATCACGGAATACCAAGTGTTTTCCAACATTAAAACGCGGTCACCTACACCTATTCCTAAAGCACCACCTGAAGCACCTTCTCCAATAATCACACAGATAATAGGCACTTTTAAACGCACCATTTCTAATATGTTTCTGGCGATAGCTTCTCCTTGTCCGCGTTCCTCTGCTTCCAATCCTGGAAATGCTCCGGGAGTATCAATAAGAGTAACTACCGGAATATTGAATTTTTCCGCCATTTTCATCAAACGCAAAGCTTTTCTATAACCTTCCGGACTGGCCATACCGAAATTACGCAACTGACGCATTTTAGTATTGATTCCTTTTTGTTGTCCGATTAGCATAAACGATTGTCCGTCAATTTTTCCTAAACCGCCAACCATAGCTTTGTCATCTTTAAAATTTCTGTCGCCAAACATTTCTAAGAAAGTACCTTTGGTAAGGTTTGTAATATGCTCTAAAGTATAAGGTCGGTTAGGATGGCGTGACAATTGTACACGCTGCCAAGCGGTAAGATTTTTGTAGATATTCCTTTTGGTTTCCTCTAATTTTTTTTCAATTTGTTTACAAGTATTGGTCACATCTACATTAGATTCGGCACCAATTAATTGACATTTATCGAGTTGATCTTCTAATTCCTTGATAGGAAGTTCAAAATCTAAATATTCCATAGGGTTGTTTGTTTTGTATAATCGATTAGCAAATATAAAATTTTAAATTGTGATAAAAAGCAATTCTTTCGGATTAGTTTTAAACAAAAATTAACCCACAAGCAACCTCAATTTAACCGCTTCTTGCGGCTTTTTATGATAGCATTTAAGAGCACGGTTAGTAAAATTATCACAGCACCTATATAAAACTCAAAGCTCATTTTTTCTTTGTCTTCAAAGACTAACACGGCCAAAATAATGCCGTAAATAGGTTCCAAATTAATCGTAAGCATTACTGTATAAGGACTTAAAAACTTCATTACTGATGTTGAAGCAATGAAAGCATAGGCGGTACAAACCGAACTTAACACTAACAAATAGCCTAAATTTTTGGCGGAAAGTTGGAAAAATGACACGGAAAAACTACCCATGAATAACAACAGCAAAGAGAAAAAAAGAACACCGCCACTTAATTCGTAAAAAGAGATTACAGTGGCATCATAGGATTTAACCAATCGGCTGTTGATTACCGCAAATAAAGCGGAGAGAAACGCTGAAGTTAAAGCAGTTATCATTCCCCAAAAATAATTACCTTCTACATTAAAAATGATATACAAACCCGCCACAACAACCAATCCGAAAAAAACCTCGTAGGGCACCATTTTTTTTCCGTACAAAATGGGTTCCAAAATAGAAGCAAACAAAGCACCGGTAGACAAACAGGCCAAAGTGATGGAAATATTGGAAATCTTGATAGCATGGAAAAAAGTAAACCAATGCAAGGCAATGACTAATCCGGAGAAAAGAAACTGCCAAAGTATTTTGAGAGGTACTTTTAAAGATAGCTTCTTTACATAAATATAAATGGCAATAAAAGCAACGGCAAAAAGCATTCGGAACCAAACCAATGGCAAAGCGTCAAGGGTTATTAAAGCACCAAGTATTGCTGTAAATCCCCAAATGAAAACAATCAAATGAAGTTGTAAATAACTTTTTAGATTATCGCTTGGCATTGCGCAACAAATAAATCGCTAAAATTCCGAATACAATATTAGGTGTCCATACTGCTAATAATGGTGGCGCCGTTGATTTTTCGGCGAGTACCCCAAAGACTTTATCGAGAAAGACAAAAGCAAATGCCAAAACAATTCCGATGGCCAAGTTGGCTCCCATTCCGCCACGGCGTTTCATGGCCGAAACTGCTACGGCTATAATGGTCAAAATAAAGGCCGAAACCGGTATGCTGTACTTTTTGTACAACACCACTAAGTATGTATTAATATTAGAGGAACCACGGGCTTTTTCTTTATCAATAAACTTGTGCAAATCGTTTAGTGGCAAAGTTTCTGCAATGTAAACAACCGGAGTTAAATCTTCTAAATCGAAATTAAAAACCGTGTCCTTTTTTTCACCGCGTTCAATGATGTCGCCAAACTCGCCTACTTTTCTTTTGCTATAATTGAAGAGTGTGTAGTTTTTGGTTCTTTCATTCCATTTAATTCTACTGGCAATTAATTTATATTTGAGCTTATCGCCCTCAAATTTTTCCATAGAGAAATTGAACGCCATTTTGCTGTTTTCATTAAAACCGCTTACGAATAAGTACTCGTCTTTACTGATTTGTCGAAATACATCGGAGTTGTCGCGCATCTCGTTTTGTCCGTTACCAATAAGGTATTTGTACCTGAAATTCTTAAATCCTGCACTGGCACTTGGAACTAAAAAGACACTCATAACCAAAGCAAAAACTGATACTATGGTTGCCCCAATGATATAAGGCCGCAAAAACCTCGTAAAGGAAATCCCCGAACTTAGGATGGCGATGATTTCTGTATTGTTGGCCAATTTTGAGGTAAACCAAATTACCGAAAGGAAAAGAAATATGGGAAATAATAAATTGGCAAAATAAATGGTAAAATCAAGATAATAACTGGCAATTTCCTTAAACGGAACTTTGTTTTCAATCATTCTGTTGACCTTCTCCGAAACATCAATCACGAT
Source organism: Bacteroidota bacterium (assembly GCA_039804545.1). Classification (GTDB taxonomy): domain Bacteria; phylum Bacteroidota; class Bacteroidia; order Flavobacteriales; family Flavobacteriaceae; genus Flavobacterium. The sequence continues at coordinate 14,139 of JBDLVY010000044.1, forward strand.
TCCAATAGGAATAAACATGAGCAACATTACCGAGAATGTGGCTAAGTAACGTTTGAGAATGTATTTGTCAATTATTTTTAACATAAATAGTTGGTTTCGGGTTCAAGGTTTCGGGTTCAGGGTTTCGGTAATAATAATCTCGAAACTTTTAACTCGAAACTCGGAACATTATAATCGTTGACTCATTTGTTTAACCATCATGTCTTTCCAGGTTCTGAAATCTCCGGCTAAGATATGTTTTCTGGCTTCACGAACCAACCACATATAAAAACCTAAGTTATGAATCGTCGCAATCTGTTTGCCAAGGTATTCATTGGCAGCAAATAAATGTCGAAGATAAGCTTTGGTATATTCAGTATCTACAAAAGTGATTCCCATTTCATCTATCGGAGAAAAATCGGCTTCCCATTTTTTGTTTTTGATGTTGATAGTACCATTAGCAGTAAACAACATTCCGTTTCGGGCATTCCGTGTTGGCATTACACAATCGAACATATCAATCCCTAAAGCGATATTTTCCAAAATATTAATTGGTGTACCTACGCCCATCAAATATCTTGGTTTATCATGGGGTAAAATGGCGGTAACGACTTCGGTCATGGCATACATTTCTTCGGCAGGTTCGCCTACGGATAATCCTCCAATGGCATTGCCTTGCGCTCCGGCATTGGCAATATATTCGGCCGATTGTTGGCGCAAATCTTTGTAAGTACTGCCTTGAACTATGGGGAAAAATGTTTGTTCGTAACCATATTTAAAAGGTAATTTTTCTAAATGGTTGATGCATCGATCAAGCCAACGATGGGTCATGTGCATCGAGCGTTGTGCATAACGATAATCACAGGGATAAGGCGTACATTCGTCAAAAGCCATGATGATATCGGCACCGATGGTGCGTTGGATTTCCATTACATTTTCGGGCGTAAAAACATGGTAAGAACCATCGATATGCGATTTGAATTTAACCCCTTCTTCCTTAATTTTTCTATTGGCCGAAAGCGAATATACTTGGTATCCACCACTATCAGTCAAGATATTCCTGTCCCAATTCATGAACTTATGCAAACCTCCTGCTTTTTCAAGGATATCCGTTTGAGGACGAAGGTATAAATGGTAAGTATTTCCAAGGATGATATCGGGGTTGATTTCTTCTTTTAGTTCGCGTTGGTGTACTCCTTTGACTGAAGCAACAGTTCCAACAGGCATAAATATAGGGGTTTCAATTACACCGTGATCTGTAGTAATACTACCGGCACGTGCACTTGAATTGGGATCTTTGGCTAATAAATCAAATTTCATTTGTCCTTTTTAATTGTGGGCAAAGATAAAAGATAAAAGATTTAGTCCGGACACTTCGGGATAAGATTTAGGATTTTATTTAACAAATAGGGTTTACCTATAAATTGTTTTCATAAATTATTTATAGGCTAACTTTAACTTTTATTCGCTTAACTATGACTAATCGATTTGCAATTGCTTATATGGGCATTGAGAACTTCATTCAAACCTACTTTATAATCGCGAACATGGTGTTTTTTCATTAGATAATTGACACCTAAATCATTAAAGTGCTTGACTAATTTTTTAGGGTAAGCACCTGAAACCATTACTATCGGTATCGCTTTGAGCATATCCGATTTTTTGATAACTTCCAAAATTTCTTGGCCATTGAGTATGGGCATATGTACATCTAAAAAAATGATATCGGGTTTATCCAATTCGGATTCCAGCACTAAGATCATCATTTTCCCTTCGGAGAAACCTCGAACCTTATGTCCCAGTTCTTCTGCTACTTCTTTAAAAAAGTCTAAATCCTCATCGTCATCATCTAAATAAAAGATTGTTTGTGGTTTATTCATAGCCATATAGATTTTCATATAAAACTACCTGAAAACTAGAAGTATAACATTACATAATAATCTTATTTTTTTATAAAATTCCAACTTAAAAGTCATATTTAAGGCAAAACCGTTTGATGGTTGTACACTTAAAAAAATTATTAATAACCCTTTGATAACTAATTTGTAAAACTTTTGTGGCTTGCAAAAAATAGAATTACTTTTGAACCCAATAATTTATACCTATTTATAATGTCTAACACACAACATTTACAAGATTTCACAACACAAGTTCGCAGAGACATTTTGCGTATGGTGCATGCCGTAAACTCGGGACATCCGGGTGGTTCATTGGGCTGTGCCGAATTTTTCACAGTGTTATACCAACACTTATTAAAAACAAACCCACAGTTTGAAATGAATGGTATTGGTGAGGATTTATTCTTCTTATCAAACGGTCACATTTCTCCTGTTTATTACAGTGTCTTGGCACGTTCGGGCTATTTTCCGGTATCAGAATTGGCTACCTTCAGAAAATTGAACACACGTTTGCAAGGACATCCAACCACACATGACCATTTACCGGGCGTAAGAATTGCATCTGGTTCATTAGGACAAGGATTGTCAGTAGCGATTGGAGCGGCTCAAGCTAAGAAATTGAACAACGACCCTAATCTTATCTACTCACTTCATGGTGACGGAGAATTACAAGAAGGTCAAAACTGGGAAGCCATCATGTATGCTTCTGCAAAAAAAGTAGACAATTTAATTGCGACAGTTGATTACAACGGACAACAAATTGACGGTTCTACTGATGAAGTTTTAAATATGGGTAATTTGAAAGCCAAATTTGAAGCTTTTGACTGGGATGTATTGGAAATTAAAGAAGGAAACAACATTGAAGCGATTATCGCCGGAATGGAAGACGCTAAAAGCAGAACCGGTAAAGGAAAACCAGTTTGTGTTTTATTACATACTGTGATGGGTAATGGTGTCGACTTTATGATGCACACGCACGCTTGGCATGGAAAAGCGCCAAACAATGACCAATTGGCTGTTGGATTGGCACAGAATGCTGAGACTTTAGGAGATTATTAATAAGTAGTAAGACGTGAGTATTAAGAATTAAGACTTTTATGAAAAAATATACAAACACAGGAAGTAAAGATACCCGTTCAGGTTTTGGAGCAGGTATGACTGAATTAGGACAAAAAAATGAAAATGTAGTTGCACTTTGTGCGGACTTAATCGGTTCGTTAAAGTTTGACGATTTTAAAAAGAACCATCCGGAGCGTTTTTTCCAAATTGGAATTGCCGAGGCTAATATGATAGGCATAGCAGCCGGTTTGACCATAGGCGGTAAAATTCCGTTCACAGGAACTTTTGCCAATTTCTCTACCGGAAGGGTTTATGATCAAATTCGTCAATCGGTGGCTTATTCAGATAAGAATGTTAAGATTTGTGCTTCGCATGCCGGTTTGACTTTGGGGGAAGATGGAGCAACCCACCAAATCTTAGAAGATATCGGATTGATGAAAATGTTACCGGGTATGACAGTAATCAACACTTGTGACTATAACCAAACTAAAGCTGCTACTATTGCTTTGGCCGACCACCATGGTCCGGCTTATTTGCGTTTTGGACGTCCGGTTGTGCCCAACTTTATGCCTGCTGATGAACCATTCGTGATTGGTAAAGCGATTATGTTAAGTGAAGGAACTGATGTGACTATTGTTGCTACAGGACATTTGGTATGGGAAGCCTTAATCGCTGCAGAAGCATTGGAAGCTAAAGGCATTTCGGCTGAAGTTATCAATATACATACAATTAAGCCTTTGGATGATGAAGCCATTTTAAAATCGGTTGCCAAAACCGGTTGTATTGTTACTGCTGAAGAGCATAACTTCTTAGGTGGTTTAGGGGAAAGTGTTGCCAGAGTTTTAGCATTGAATCATCCAACACCACAAGAGTTTGTTGCCGTGAATGACAGCTTTGGTGAAAGTGGAACTCCAGAGCAATTGATGGAGAAATACCAATTAAACAATCAAGCAATAATTGCCGCTGTAGAGAAAGTGATTAAAAGAAAATAACATCACTAATGACATAAAAAAAGTCCCGATATACAATCGGGACTTTTTTATTTATATGAGTTTATCTTATGGGTGGCAAGTGGCACTTACGTGTACTTTTTTATTACTATCTGCGGCACATAGCGGTATTTGATCAAAAGGGTAAGCCAAACCGGTTAAAGGGTTTTTAATTTCCGTTTTAGTCATGAATAAATCGCCATCATCATCAACGTCTAAGAAATCAGGAACTTCATCACCATCTGTATCATCAATATTGGTTACACCTTCTTCCAAAACTTTTAGATAACCGTCTCCATTTAAATCTTCTTGGTAGGAATAAATACCGTCTCCATCATTATCAACACGGTCAACTTCATATAATTTGAAAGTAAAAATAAGGTTAGAGTATTTTGGTATAGAACCTGATGAACTACCGTAATAGGCTAATCCGGAAGGAATAAACATTATACCGGCACCAAAATCAGAAAAAGTCAAAGTCCCATCCGGATTGTCTGAGTAGCTCCCGGTTGAAAATTTAGGAAATACTTCTCCCCAAGCTTTGATGGTAGAAGACAAAGTGAAAAAAGATTGTGGATTTAAATTTTTTTCAAACTCTTTTAACTCAATAGTTTCGATTGTTTGTTCACCCACTGTTTCAGATGTTGTATACAAATACTGTCCAACATAAGAAGTTAATACCCTGTCAACGTTACAAGGTGATTTGCTGTTAGGACCACTTCCTTGTCTTAATTTTAAATAGTACAATTTATAAGTGACATCATCGTATTCAACAGTATAATTTGTTACTAAATCAGGACTATTCCAAATAGATGTTTGTGTACCACCGGTTGGAATTCTGGTAAAAGTAACATCCTGATCATTCGCGGCTCCCGGATTTTGGTTAACCGTTATATAATGGGTTTGCAAAAACTCTTCAATCATAGTGATGTCTTTTTGGTATTGCTCTGCATAATCGCGTAACGGTTCAGAATTGTCATCACTTTTTGAACAAGAAACTATTAGTAAGGATAATGTGAAGCAAACTATAGTTTTAAAAAAATTATTCATTTTTGTCTGTTTTTAGAGCCCGCAAGATACAATATTGATTTATTTTTGTAAACTATTTAACGTTGATTTTGGAAAAAAAATGAGAGTTGATAAATATTTATGGTGTGTTCGATATTACAAAACCAGAAACATGGTAACGGAAGCTTGTCGGAAAAATCAAATCACAGTAAACGGACAAGTCGCTAAGGCTTCGAGAGAAGTTTTTCCAATGGATAAAATTACTTTCAGAAAAGACCAAATTACTTATACCATTTCTGTGTTAGATATTCCTGCTAACCGTGTTGGGGCTAAACTGGTAGACATTTATCGCAAAGATGAAACTCCTCCAGAGGTTTTTGCTCATTTGGAATTATTAAAATTATCTAAAGATCATTACAGAAAAACCGGAACTGGTAGGCCTACTAAAAAAGACCGAAGAGATCTAGATGATTTTGAGTTTGATGTTGAGGAAGAATAATCTAATCCTTTATAATTATAAATAAAGCTTTTATTTTTTACATAAAAAAAACCATCAATTACTTGATGGGTTTTTCATTATGAATTATTTGTTATTATCGTTTAACAACACGTACAGGTTAGTTTTTAAACATTTATTAAGAAGTTAGCTAAAGTTTTAAAAAAAATAGAAAGTCATAAAAAAACTCTAAAATTAATAAGCAGAAGTGGTATAAATATCATTTACAAATTAATAATTAAGGCATATATTTCTCACGTAATTAGGTTATTGATCACTATTCATCATCAGATTTAAATCAATTAGTATAAAAGACTTAATTATTGAAAATGACTATTAAAATCTAAAATAAATTTCCTGCTTAATTTTAAAATAAAGTTCCTAAAAAACAAAGTGTTTTCTATCTTTGAAAAAAATAATAGTATGGGGCAAAATATCATTCTTCAACATCAGGAAATAGAACACAAAATAAGACGTATTGCTTATCAGATTTATGAAACTTTTGCCGATGAACAGGAAATAGTGTTGGCAGGCATAGCCAATAACGGGTACCTTTTGGCCGAAAAAATTAGTGCTGTTTTAAGCCAAATTTCCGACATAAAAATCGTTTTGTGTGAGGTAAAGATAGACAAGCAAAACCCCTTTAATCCGATTTCTACTTCTATCGACAAAGAAGCTTACAGCCATAAAAATTTGGTTTTGGTAGATGATGTATTGAACTCCGGAACCACTTTGGTTTATGGGGTTAAACATTTTTTAGAAGTACCAATAAAGAAGTTTAAAACCGTAGTTTTAATCGATAGAAACCATAAAAAATATCCTGTCAAAGCCGATTTCAAAGGCATCTCCCTTTCTACTTCTTCTAAAGAGCATGTACATGTGGTATTTGAGGCCAACAATAACTACGCTTACCTAGTTTAAAAGGGCTTCTATTTCAACTATTATATCCTCAGGCGTTTTACCGTCGGTATTAATTTTGAAAGTAGCCTGATTGTAGTAATAACTGCGGTCAAACAGGTTTTTAGCAATAAACTCTTTGAGTTCTTCTTGCGTTTGATTAGCCACCAAAGGTCTTCCAGCGGTGTTATGTGTGAGTCGGTTATAAAGGTTTTCAATACTTGCATACAGGTAAATTGAAACCACGTTGTTGTCATTGAGCAAAAGATGATTATTGGCATAACAAGGTGTCCCTCCACCGGTACTAATGACAAGTTGTTCTTCTGCATTAATTATCTTTTTAAATTCGAGGTGTTCTTGCTTTCTAAAAAAGATTTCGCCTTTCTCTTTAAAAATATCCGACACGGACAATTTTACATTGCTTTCGATTATTTTATCTAAATCAACCCACTTCATCTGCCTTTTTTCAGCCAAGATTTTGCCGATAGTAGACTTACCGACTGCCATATACCCTACTAAAATAATTTTCTGCATTGCAATAAAACCTTATAAATTAAGCCCTTAAGACCCATTCCTAAAAAAAGGCAAATTTATACTAAAATTGCTTTGAAATATAAATAATAAGGTCTTATATTTGCACCCGCAATTAAGCCGCAAGGTGAATCACTGAATTCCTATTAAATAGACGTCAGTGAAGTATTCAAAAAAAGAAAAAAGACTCGATAGCTCAGTTGGTAGAGCACAACACTTTTAATGTTGGGGTCCTGGGTTCGAGCCCCAGTCGGGTCACAAAAAGTCGAACAGCTATTGTTTGACTTTTTTTGTTTAAGGCCACGTGGAGAAATTGGTAGACTTGCCATCTTGAGGGGGTGGTGTCGCAAGACGTGTGGGTTCGAATCCCATCGTGGTCACAGAATAGTATTTAAATTACCTCAAAACCCCGTAAAACGTATGTTTTTCGGGGTTTTTATTTTCCCAACATATTAAAATCAATCTTTTATTCGCAATGCTTTAGGGGTACAATTCGGGGTACCTTGATTGTGATAATTTTATGTACCCCTATTAAACTGTTAACCCCAGTGAAATCAGCTTGTTCAGAAAATGAACATCTTGTTTTGCTTTGATACTTAATGTAAATTATTAATATCAAAAAGGTCACCACTAATGGATGCAAACATCGCCAACATCTTTTATATCAAAAGAGCCAAACCCAACAGTAAAGGACTAGTTCCAATTTTTCAACGCATTACTATCGGGGGACAACGAATCGAGCGGAGCACAGGAAAGTATATTGCCGCCGAGCTATGGTCTCCATATGAAGCAAAATTGAGAGGTAAGACAGAACACACCCGTTCAATTAATAATCATCTTCACAAACTCCTTAACGAAGTTTTAGAAGCCGAAAAAGATTTAATTCTCCATCGCAAGGAAGTCAATTACTTCAATATGAAAAACATATTGACGGGTAAAGGCGAAAAAGAGAGAACTATTGTTCCCATATTTCAAGAACATAATGATAGAATTCAGGCATTAGTTCCAACCGGGGAATTTGCACAAGGAACTGTCGAACGCTATAAAACAACTCTTAATCATTTCAAAAGTTTCTTAGAATCAAAATTTAAAGTAGCTGACATAGCTATTGACAAGATAGATTATGCCTTTATCATGGATTTTGATTTTTTCCTGAGAACTCAACGTGCTTGCAAAAATAATACGAGCATTAAGTACGTTAAAAACTTTCAAAAAATATTCAACATCTGTTTAAATAACGAATGGGTAACAAAGGATGTTTTCAAAAAATACAAACCAAAGCCTACGGCTGTCGATCGTGATTTTCTAATAGAGCCTGAACTACAGATAATTCAATCTAAAGAATTTAAAACCTTTAGATTAGTTCTGGTTAGGGATATATATATTTTCAGTTGCTATACTGGCCTTGCCTATGTTGACGTCCAAAACTTATCCCCTGCCAATATCTCTATGGGAATAGACGGTTCAAAATGGATTTTTACCAACCGTGAAAAAACCGAAGGTCCATCTCACATTCCAATTCTACCTATCGTCGAAGAACTAATTGAAAAGTATAAAAATCATCCAAAAGCAGTTAACAAAAACCGCGTGATGCCGATTCTAAGCAATCAACGAATGAACAGTTATTTACGAGAAATAGCAGATGTTTGCGGTATAAACAAAGAGCTTACTTTTCACACTGCCCGGCATACATTTGCAACAACTGTAACGCTTTCTAATGGCGTTCCTCTGGAAAGCGTAAGCAAGATGCTTGGACACAGAAGTATAAAATCAACTCAAATTTATGCCCGCGTTTTGGATATAAAAGTTAGTAGAGATATGCACGACTTAAAAGAAAAACTAACCTCAAGTATGGTTGGGTAATACATAGGCTTATCACCAATAATACTAAAATTTATAATTTTAGATTCTTACTTACAAGTCAACTTAATAAAATTCACTTTTATAAATATAGTGAGTATATTTAACAATTGTTAATCGTTAAAATCAAAATATCTTTTCGAATTTTATTAAAAATTTATAATGAAGAAAATTACCAACTTTAATGCTACATCAAATCATTTGAAGTAATTATTATAAATCTAACAATTTAAAATAAAAAACATGTTCTTTGATTTTGATGTAAAAAGCGCTCTTTTATTGGTTTTCTTCATCCATGGAATTGTTTTCTCTATTTTACTATGGATAAAAGGAAAAGAAGATGATGACAAGCCAAGCATCTGGCTTAGTGTATTTACAATACTTTGCGCACTCTACATATCCCCATTTATGCTCGGCTATGCCGGTTGGTATTCTAAGGCTAATTACCGGGACATACTGTTTTATGTTCCTTTTCAACAACTTTTTCTTTTGCCTCCGCTATTTTATTACTATTTTAGAACACTTCTTGATAAATCATTTATCTTTTCAAAAAGAGAGATTATCCATTTTTTGCCGGCTATGCTATATCTTCTCTATTCAGTTGTCATTTTTATCACTGACAAAATTGTGTTAAAGGAATATTACTTTTACCAAGATGGGAAAGACAAGGATTTGTCAACTTGGTATCAAGTATCCGGATTTATTTCATTAACTTTCTATTTAGTACTCAGTCTAAAAATTTACATAAAATATAAAAAAATCACCTATAATACACTGAGTTTCGCGGACTCTTTAAGATTTAATTGGGCTAAAAGATTCTTGTTAGCGTTCTTACTGCTATTGACCGTTAGAGGTTTGTTTTTCATTATAAATCCGGAGTGGGGAGAATTTGGAAAAAAATTCTGGTACTACCTCTGTTTCTCTATACTATTCTATTACATTTCAATCAGTGGATATGTCAATTCAATCCGCTCAGTCACCTCTTTTAAAAATCTCAAGTCAGATCAGGAGCCAATTAAATCATTGGGGGATAACTTAAATCTCACCGCTGAAAAGAATGAAATCCAAGACCTAACTCTTTGGAAAGAAAAAATAGAAAATTTGATGCTGGTTGACAAACTTTATGAAAATCCGGAATTAACAATAGCTCATTTGTGCAACAAAACCGGCACCCATTCCAAAAAAATATCTCAGGTAATCAATCAAGGTTTTGAAATGAACTTTAATGATTTTGTAAATCATTACCGAATAAAGGCGGTGATAAACAAAATGGAAAAAGGGGAACACTATACAATAACACTCTTAGGTATTGCGTTTGATTGTGGTTTTAATTCAAAGTCTACATTCAATAGATCTTTCAAAAGAAACACTAAGTTGTCGCCAAAAGAATACATTGAAAAACACTTCCAAAAATAGGGGTCAAATCGTGATTTAAAGCGAATTATTGTTTTAAAGTAATCAGTTTTGTCTAAAATTAGTAAACTATGAAAATAACATTTTTGGCAATCCTGTATTATACAATTAGTTCAAATAGCCTAACCTATGGGCAAAATCAAACGGAATTCACCGTTAATCAATTAAAGAAACTTGATTCAATAGCAATCCAAGATGTACCAAAATCAGCACCTGGAATAGCAACCGGTATAGTCAGTAATGGAAAAATAATTTATGAAAAAGTGGCTGGCTTTGCTAATTTAAAAGACAGCACGTTAATTACTAAAGATACCCGATTCAATATTGCCTCCAACGGAAAACAATTTACTGCACTGACAATCCTTATTCTGGCTGAGGAAAAAAAAATAAATCTTGAGGAGGATTTTAGAAAATACATACCAACTATTCTGCCCAATCTAAAATCAAAAATAACAATTGAAAATCTACTAAACCATTCCAGTGGTATTCGTGATGTTTATGACCTGTGGTCACTACAAGGCTTAACTTGGTGGAAAGAATCTTTTAGCAATAACGATGCTTTACAATTAATAGAAAAACAACAGGAACTAAATTTTATTCCCGGAACAAAATATTCGTACAGCAACACCAATTACATACTGTTGGCAATTATTGTAGAAAAGGTAACGGGAAAATCTTTTACTGAATACACCGATAACATGTTTAAAAACTTAAATATGCCCAATACTTCTTTTGAAAACAATTACACCAACATTCGCGAACCAATAGCCAAAGCCTATTTTAACTTTACTACTTGGCAAACTTATGATTGGAAATGGAATGTCTGTGGAGATGGAAATCTATTTTCAACATTAACAGACCAACTCCAATGGGAGCTAATTCTTCAGGGCTGTGTAAATTCGAAAATAAAAAGAAAAATTTTAGACAAAAGTCAACAATTAACCAATAATGAAACCATAAAAAATTACGGTTATGGTCTAGAATTCGGTAATTATAAAGGGCTTAATTACAATTTCCATGAAGGAGCCACCGGTGCCTGGAAAGCTACAGTAGTAAGATTTCCGGAGAAAAAAATCGCGGTTATTACGCTAACAAATACAGGAAAATGCACTCCGGACACTCAAACCCGTCAAATGGCAGACGTAGTTTTAGGAATAAAAAATGACACTTCCACTTTTATCACCAAACCTGCTAAAACAGGAAATTTTATCAATGAGGATGATATCATCGGAATATATCAAACTGAAAGTAATTTTACTTTTCAATTCGAAAAACAAGATGGCATTCTTTACCTTAAACGAAACGGTCGTAATGATGTAAAATTAGAACGCGAAGCGGATAATATTTGGCACCAAACTTATGACCCAGCCTTTAAACAAGAATTTAAAGTAAACAATAAAGAAGAAATGGAAGTAACGGCATATTATACATCACATGAGCCTTATACACTAACGAAATTAAATAGCAATTGGACAAATTTTGACTTCAGTGCACTTAGTGGAAAATATCTTAATACAGAAACCAAGGTAACAATAGAAATCAAATTTATAAACAATAAGAATTATGATATTAAAGTAGGATCGAAAGACAGCAGTAAAGGACTTTTAATTTCTCCTACTAAACTATTGGTTGACAATTACATATTGGAAATAGAGGAAACAATGAACATACCAAAGGTACTCCTACTTCAATCAAACAGAATTCAAAAAGTAAAATTCATCCGAGTAGAGTAAGTACTTTTAAGAACATAGTAAAGATGAAAAAAATAACGCCATTCCTTTTTATACTGATAATCACTCAGATTATTGCTCAAAATAAGACCGTATCCAACAGAATTATTCAAGTTGAAAACAACCTAATGCCATTCGTACCGGTTAAAGATTTTGCGGGTTGGAATATATTGGAGAGAATGAAATATTATAAAGTTCCGGGAGTAAGCATTGCCGTGATTAAAGATTATAAAATCGATTGGGCAAAAGGATATGGTTTAGCTGACACCATAGCTAAAACTCCGGTAACAACAAAAACCATGTTTTCTGCAGGTTCTATCAGCAAATTTGTAATGGCTGTAACAGCCCTAAAAATGGTTGAGAACGGTGAAATAGACTTGGAAAAACCCATCAATAATTATTTTACCTCTTGGAAAATTACTGAAAATGAATTCACCAAAAAGACACCCGTAACCTTAAGAATGCTATTAAGCCATTCTGCAGGAACTTCACAGTCATCTTATTTTGGCTTCACACCAACACAACCACTTCCAACAATTCTGGAGATTTTAAATGGGGCAAAAATATCAGAAACAAGACCGGTGGTCGTGAATAGCGAACCAAACAAAGAATTTCGTTATTCCGGTGGTGGCAGTATGATAGCCCAAATGGCCTTAATGGATGTTTCTAAAAAAAGTTTTGCTTCTTTAACGCAACAACTTCTTTTTGACAAGCTGAACATGAATAATTCAACTTTTGAACAACCGGTTCCTCTACAATTTGAACAACAAACAGCCTGGGCTTATTCATCAGCTTCTTGGTTCAAAGGAATGCCTTACGTTTATCCTCAGCAAGCCGCGGCCGGACTTTATTCAACACCAACTGACTTAGCCAAGTTTTATATTGACATCCAAAAATCATACAGAGGAAAAGGAAAAATATTGAATCAAGCAACAACAACAAAAATGCTTACACCACAACACAATGTCTCAGATGGTGCTTATAAAGAACAAATTGGAATCGGTCCCTTTCTAATGCAACGAAGCGATAACAAAGACCCAAACGGCGTTTATTTTGAGTTCACAGGCGTAAATGCAGGATTTTTAGCCTTCGGAATGGCTAGCATAACTAATGGAAATGGGGTCATCATTATGTTAAATTCAGGAGATGATGTAAATGGATTGGGCAAAGAAATCAGAAGAGCTGTAGCCAAAGTGTATAATTGGACTAACTTTTTACCCGATGAAATTAAACCAATTAATCTATCCGATTCCGAATTAGACAAATTCGTCGGACGTTACAGAATGAGTGCAAACGAAGTGCTTTACATACGAAAAGAGAAAAATTATTTGATAGAAAACATTAACGAAGGCAATGATATTTACTGTTTTCCTATCGAAAAAGACACTATAGTCTTTACTGACTACAATATAAAAGCCGGTTTCAAAAGAAATGAAAAAGGCGATGTCATTGCTTTGCAAAACATTTACCAGGAAAAACCAATGCCCAAAATGGCTGATGATGAATTTTCCCCGAATGAGTATTTGAAAATGAAAAAGTATAGTGAAGCAAAAAAAGGATTCAGTGAAATGAAGATGAATGAATATCAAATAACTTATCTGGCTTATGATTTACTCTCTAAAAGGACTTTAGATAGTCTGGCGGTTAGGACGGTTTTAGAATTGGCTTCTGAACAGCATCCTAATGCCGCTATCGTATTCAGTCGTTGGGGTGACTACTATTTAAAAATTAATGATAAATCCAATGCTATCAAAAACTATGAAAAAGCATTAGAACTTGACCCACTAGATGATCAGACAATAGATACCCTAAAAAGTTTACTCAATTAAAAATTTAAAAATGGTGGCGTAAAATTATCCTATCAACCCATACTCAAAGCACTTAAACCATTACTTTTTCTAAATAAAAAACCCCTATTTAATTCCCGAATCCAACACCATAACGTTTGATTCGGGAATTCTTCTTCTATAGTTTTGCTGCTTATTCCTTCACTGCATGCAAAGCCAATCCTACCAACAACGGATGAAAAATATCTACCAGATGCTATTTGAATTAGCAACTGGTAACTTGGCTTATAGAATAGAACCAACAGAGGAGAATGATGAGTTAGATGAGCTAAGTAGCGTACTCAATATCTTGGGACTCACACTACAAAATACTATTGCAAAATCAGGTCACGTTATCCCTTATTACAATTATCAAAGTGTTATCCAAAATACATATATAATTAGCGAAGAATATAATATCAATAGCTTTAGTGCTTCAGTCATTTCTAATCTCGGTTATTTTCCAGATACTCTAAACAAAATGACATTTGATGAAATAATAGCTCCCCAATCATTAGATATTTGGCAAAGCATAAAACAGGAAATTCAAAATAATGAAGATTATCATAACACAGTCCAATTAGTTTTAGTAACGGGAAATAAAAAGTTACTCCCATTACACTTCACAATATCTAAATTACTTCAGAGGAATGAAATTATAATAACTTCTGTTACAACAGTACTTCAGGATTCTCTTGGTGATACTTTTAATTCAAACAACAAACTAACTCCACGCTCAAAAGATTCCGCGATTATTCAAAACGTGTACAACTACATCATAAACAATCTCGAAGAACCACTTCCCTCTGTCAAAACTTTAGCAAAAATGTTTGGCTCAAACGAATTTAAACTGAAAGAAGGATTCCGAAACCTTTTCAACACAAGTATTTATCAGCTCTACAACGAAGAACGCCTTAAAAAGGCACACAACTTAATTCAAGAAACCAATTTATCCTTAAAAGAAATCGCCTTTATGAGTGGTTTCAACTCCTACCTCAACTTTTACAAAGCATTCAAAAAAAAATACCACTACGCGCCCAGTGAACTCAGTAGAGAAACCTATTTAGAATAGTCATTATACTGATTTGAATATAGCCAACTATTTGTATTTCTGAATTTTACATCAGAAACAAACAAAAAACAAATTCAAATGAAACTATCCTCTGCCTTTAAAAGCAATTTCATTTACACAGTTGCGCTATTGCATATACTCCTTTTCTCTTACGCTGCATTTAGTAAATTATCCGATTATGAAACTTTCACCATTCAACTGGGACAGTCTCCTTTGCTGAGCGCATTTGCCGGTTGGGTATCTTGGTGCATTCCGTTATTTGAAATTCTACTGGCAATTATGTTAATGTTTAATCGAACCCGCTTTTTGGCTTTGGTAAGTTCCTTCGGGCTAATGATGATGTTCTCATCCTATATTTATATAATCTTGCACTACAGCGAATTTGTACCCTGTTCCTGCGGTGGTATTCTCGAAAAAATGACTTGGAATGAACATCTGGTATTCAATCTTGTCTTTTGCCTCCTATCTGCTCTTGCAATTATTATATCATTAGCACAATTACCTCAACAGAATAAAGTTTGGAAAACAAAACACAAAGTAATTTTGCTTATCTCTACAAGTATTTTCGCCATTAGCATTGTTCTATTGCTATTTCTAAAATCAGAACAGATTATCCATCAGGAAAATAATTTTGTTCGCCGTTATCCTCCACATCTTTACAGCAAATCAGAACAGTTAAACTTAAAATATGACGGTTACTATTTTGCCGGAAGGGTAAACGACACTATCTATCTTGGAAACTATACAGCGCCTCTTTCAATAATAGCCATTAACAGCAACTTAAAAGTTATTGGCAACTATAAAATTCAACTCAATAACTATAATCTACCCTATCGGGCCGCTTTGGTCCGAATTTCTTCACCATACTTCTTTCTAACCGATGGTACAGTTCCCTGCATTTTCAGAGGTAAAATATCCGATTGGAAAGCAAAACAAATTACGGGTATAAAAACTCACTTCTCGGTTTTTGAACCCATTGACTCCACAACAGCAGCAATCAGAAGTCGAAACCCAAAAAACAACGAAAGCATTCTCGGTCAACTAAAACTTTCTACTGACACCACTATGGCATTTTTTGACGAAACACTTTTACAAAAACAAATAGACGGTGTTTTTGACTGTGACGGTATGCTTAGATACAACCAAGAAACTCAAAAATTAGTCTACTCCTACTTTTATCGAAACCAATTTATAGTAGCAGATAAAAACTTGAAACTTTCCTATCGCGGAAATACAATTGACACTACTACAACAGCAAAAATAAAAATTGCCACTTTGAGTAACGGCGACAGAAAACTCGCAGAACCTCCTCTAATGGTCAATAAATTAATCAGCACTTCAGGTAATCAATTATTTGTTTACTCCAATCTAAAGGGGCGTTATGAATCCAACAAACTATGGAAGCAAACTTCTGTCATTGATATCTATGACCTAAAAACAAAAAACTACAACTATAGCTTCAATGTCTATCATGTCAATAATAAAAAACCGCAAGAAATGTTAGCCACAAAAGATAAAGTCTATTTCATATTTGATAATACTATCGTAGCCTATCAAATTGATAGGTCGGTAAGACGATAACTTTAAAGAACCAGGATTAAGATCGAACACCTGTAGAAAAAAGTAGATCAAAGTATAAACTTTAAATTTTTACAAGATGAAAAATTTAAAAATGTTTTTGTCAGTAGCACTTTTTAGTGCCGCGGCATTCGGAGCTTTTGCTACCACTGCATCTAACAATGCAGCCAAGTCAAAAGCGGTAGCTATTGTACCGGGCTACATCAAACAAGGGCCAACTTGTGTGTTCAAAAACAACTGTTCTGATGTGGTAACACCGGTACTTTGTACAGAAACACAAACGGGAGGCGCACAAATTTTTGGTATGACCAGTACCACAAACTGTGCTATCGAATTGTGGAGACGTGCTAACTAAAAAGTAAAGCCGTCAAAAAAAGCAGTTCCTTGTTTTATGGGAACTGCTTTTTCATTAAACTAGCCTTACTATTCCATCCCTTGCTCAATCCATGCCGACTTGGTAACATCTTTTAGATAAGTAGCAAGCCATTCTTCATACCTATGAGTAAAATCAATTTTACTATTTCTTTTAGTCAAAATATGCCCATTATCAGGATAAATAAGCATAATCTCTTTTTTACCCAATCTACGTAGTGCATTATAAAAGGCTATACATTGATAATAATGAACTTGACGGTCTAACTCACCACTCCAAATCAGCAATGGTGTTGAAACATTTTGAGCATGCATCACCGGAGAATTTCTCAAGTAGCCTTCCATATCTTCATACAATGATTTGCCCATTCTCCACTGCTGGTCTTCATACCTCCAAATTTCAGGTCTGCCACTATTCCAACCAATAGAAAGATAACTACCTATTAAATCAGATGCTCCCGCTCCGGCTACTAAAGTCGCAAAGAAATTTTTGGTCTGAGTAGCTATATAACTAACCTGATATCCTGCAAAGGAGTGACCGTTCAAAGCAATCTTATCAGGTCGAACAATTCCCATGTCAATTATAGCATTAGTAGCCGACACTACACAATCAGTGGCACTCATGCCCACATTACCCATTTCAAAAGACAAATCAGGTTGCAATACAAAATACCCTTGTGAAGTAAGATTACTGATATTAAAGCCGGCACCATTGAGCAAACTGGGATTAACGTAACGGTGGACTTGGTCACTCAATCTTTCATAAATATACACAACCATGGGATATTTTTTCATAGGGTCATAATTAGCAGGATAATACAACGCAGCTTGGAGCGATTTATTTTTTGAATTCCTGTAACTGATAAGTTTCGACTTACCCCAATAATAGTCCTTTTGGTGTACATTGCTCATAAACAGTAATTCAGCTTTTTTATTCGCTTTTCCCATGGTCATGATGGCCGGTGGAGCATTATAATCTTGTTCAATGTAAAAGAATGTTTCACTTTCATTAGTAAACCCAAGTGGCGTAATACTTTTATCCCTGTAAACCAATGGTTTTTCTTTACCATCCCAATAAAAATAACCCGTTTCCTTTGTAAGTTTTCCGGAAGCTTTCAAATAAACTCCTTTTTCCATAGCAAGTTGCGGAAACGTAAACCCATCAAAATTCATAAGCCTATCCGTTTGTCCTGGTGGGTTAGCAATACGAAACTCAATTTGCTGTTCCCTGCCCTTGGTCAATCTTTTCGCTTGCCCATTTTTTAGGTTAACAGACCATAAATCATACTCATCATAAATAATCACGTTCGCATCATTAGCCGTCCATCCGGCTATGCCAAAAGCAGGTTTAGTACCGGCATAATCATTCGCCTCATCATAAATCAATTGCGGAATATTCATACTGATATTAAAATGCTTTCCGCTGGTCAATTCATAAACCCACCAATGTTCTCCTTTACGATAAGCTATATACTTCCCTCCATACGAGGCTGAAATCTCTTCCATATCACAAATATGATGCTCTAAAAACAACGTCCGTTCTCCTGTATTTAAATAGGTACTATACCAATCCGTTTTGCTCAACATGGTGAACTGCGGCTTTTGCCCCATGGGGTTATAAGTAATCGCATACTGTTGGTCACCACTAAGTAATAGCTTTGGTTGGTCTTTAGTAGTAAGCTGTCTAAAATTGCCATTATCAGGATACCATATCGCACATTTAGGTTGCAAATCCCAGCGACCTTCAATTTGAGTTTGGCTATAAGTCCAAGCATCATTGCCATTCCATTGTTGCACTATTGGTTTTTCGGTGGTAGTTGGGATACTTTCCATTAGGTAAAAGAATATCCGATGCCCATCATCCGATATAGTAAATCGAGTCCAAAGCGGAGGTTCGATACTACTTCCTTTAGGAATTGAAGTGATAGCATTAGCATCAAAGCTATAAATCTTGCTTTCCTTAAATCGATACAAATACAGATTCTTACCATTGCGAATATCAAGCGTGTCTTTATATTTTTTTACAAAGGCGAAAGCTGTCCCTTTCCTTTGCCAAACAATATTTTCAAAATTGGCTTCACCATCAGTAACCAACTTCTGAAAATGCTCCCGCTTACCATCAAAAGGACAATAATGCAACGACGCTTTGGCTGCGGCTATAGTATAAACCATACCGCTACTTGACGGATTTATATAAAATCCTGATACATTGTCTATGTTTTCTATTCTCCCAATATCAAGTCGTTCTATTGAAAGTCGTTGCAAATTTGTCAAGGTAATTAAAGTTAACCCATCATTCGAAAAGGCATATTGCGAAACACCTTTCATTTGTCGTCTCAAACCACTTTTAAGATTCACTATTTCCAACACACTTTCCGACATCATGCAAGCAAACCATGAATCCTTGGCAAACCTCCCATCATACCCCTTCGGGAAAGCATGAGTTTTAGTAGCATTTTTATGCCTAACAAATAAAGTGTCATTACCACTCTCATAGGCCAAGTGATAGCTTACCCAATCTCCTTTAGCAGATACCGCTTCCATTTCCATGGTACTCCATAGAGGATAGTCAGCTTCAGTAAGATTCTTTTGGCTTGTAACCTGCCCCATTACGGAGCAGGAAACAACCAAAAAAAATAAAAAAAAGAGATTCTTAATTTTAATAACCGGCATTTTGTGGGGCAAGATTAGGGTTAATCAATAATTCCGATTGAGGCACCGGCCAATATTGGTCAGTACTGTTCCATCCCGGTTTAACTGAGGATAAAATTGCATCCAATTTTCCGGTCCGTTGCAAATCAAAAAACCGCAGTCCGGTCTCGGTAAAGAATTCATAACGACGCTCATTAATCACCGCATCAACTATTTCAGTAGCAGTAACCGCTGTGGTATTTCCAAGTCCGGCATTGTTCCTTATAAAATTCAAATCCTCCTTCGCACCAATCAACTCGCCTTGTCTTGCTCTGGCTTCGGCTCTAATCAAATATTGCTCAGCAAGTCGCAGCATTACCGAATATTCACTACTTGTACTCGAACCATTATCTTGCTTGTATTTATAAGCATGATACCAAGTAGTAGTGCCATCAGTAATGGTGTTAACCCAATGAGTTCTACGTTGGTCTCCAACGTCAAAACTATTATACAAGTTTGGACTAAGCGCAACACTCGGCGGCGGTCCGGCAGTAAAAATAAATAACGCGCCTTCCTGAGCATTCGCATAGCCACCACCGGCAGAAAACTGCCAAATCGTACTACTGCAATCTTTCAGGAATACATTATCTAAATTAGCCTCCCAAACATAAACTCCGCTTTGGTTCAACACGGCCGAGGCAGCATTACTCGCTTCAGCCCATTGCCCGTTATACAAATACATTCGGGCAAGTAATGCCATAGCAGCAAATTTATTCGGTCTTATCCTTTCATAACTTATATAGCTTTCAGGCAACAAAGTTGAAGCTTCCTCTAAATCAACAATACATTTTTCATACACAGCTGTTACAGATAAACGGTTTACATTGCTGTTTTGCTGATAGTCTGTTGTAGTGATGTAAGGACAGCCTCCATAAACACCGGCCAAGTAAGAATGCAATAAAGCACGAACAAACAGTGCCTCACCAATAAGTTGATTTTTTTGAGCAGTAGTAAGCGCCGTAGAATTAGTAACGCCTTTAATCACAGCATTAGCCGCATAAATTTGATTATAAGTTGTTATCCATAACTCCTGCACAAAGCCATTGGGAGCGGTCAAAGCATTATTATAAAAAGGCTCTGCCGTGAAAGCTCCGGTTTCATAGCAAACTAATTCGTCACTGTACTGACCTAGCAAATTAGTTAACCCAAGTGGTTTACCAGTCAATATGCCCGCATCTCTCATTTTAGCATAAATATTCTTCATCGCTGCAGTAGCGGTAGTGTTACTTTCAAATACGGCTTCACTGGTCAGTTGCGAATTGGGTTGGTCAACATCCACAAAATCATCGCACGATAAAGCAATGCATAGCAATAAGCTCCACACAGCCATTGGCCATATAAATCGGATAGTATTTAGTTTATTTTTCATGTCTTTCTTTTTTAAAATTTAAACTCGGCTCCAAAGCTGATGATACGCAACGGAGGCAAATAATTAAAACTTCTGAATTCGGGATCACCGTCTTTATAAGGCGTAATGGTCAATAGGTTTTGTGCCTGCAGCGTGAGCTTACATTGCAAACCTTTCACATAATTGGGCACTATATAGGAAAGCGCAATGTTTTTCAACCTGATATAAGAAGCATCACTCACAGCAGCATCACTATTAGCATACCTTCCATAAGCATTCACAGCATCGCCATTTAATCCGGTGGTATAAATTTGAGTAGTAACATTATCTCCTGCTTGTTGCCAAGCTCCTATTACCGAGGCAGGTTGATTCCCAAAAGCACCCGGAGCAGAATACTGCGTAGCCGCATTCCAATTCAATTGCTTTACAAACTGAAAAAGAAAGTCTAGTTGAAAGTTTTTGTAACGCACTTGATTTTGCAATCCCCCATAATATTCTGGACTAAAATCCCTCACCGTCTGAGCATCATCCGCAAAAGACAATTCACCATCTCCATTCACATCCTCAAACTCATAAACACCTGTCTGCGGGTTTACACCGGTAAAATGATATAACTTCTGAATGTTGATAGATTCACCAATCACATATTGGTTTTGATAAGTACTCGTGGCAAGCCCCGGAAAAGCAACCAGCTTGTTTTTCGGCAAAGTGATATTAAAATTCGTAGTCCAGCCAAAAGAGTTCTTTTGAACATTGACAGTTCTTAAATTAAACTCCAATCCTGTGTTTTCAACCGTTGCATCCAAGTTCGATTGCATCGAAGTAAAACCGGTTGTAGCCGGTAATGGCATGCCTATTAATTGGTTCGAAGAACGATTCCGGTACCAACTCACAGTAGTAAAAACTCGGTCTTGCAAAAAACCTAACTCCACAGCCGCCTCAATCTTGCGGTTACTTTCCCAACTAAAATTCGGATTAAACAATCTAATCGGATTCAAGCCCACAGTACCATCATAAACACCGGTAGAAGATTGATAAGTATCAAGATATTGATAATCGCCTATCTGGTCGTTACCGGTAACACCATAACTGCCTCGTAGCTTCCCAAAGCTCATAAACTTGGCACTTTCCTTTATTCCCTTTTCTTCGCTGAATAACCATGCAGCACCAACAGCGCCAAAATTCGCAAACTGTTTCCCTGGTCCAAATCGACTCGAACCATCACGACGACCGGTTAAATTGATAAAGTACTTATCAAGCCATGATAGATTAACTCTCCCAAAGAAAGCCTGATAGCGATACTCCGTTTCATCGTCATAAAAAGTTCTGCTAAAACTAGCCGAAGCCAAATTGTAAAGTAAACTGTTACTCGTAAAACCCGACCCAAATTGCAGCATTCTATCACTTACTTGATTTTGAAACGTACTACCCACCAATACGTCAATCTTGCCTTTACTAAACTGGCGTGTCCAATTCAACTGTGGCTCTACTATCCAAGACTTCCTGCTCGAAGTAGTAAAAAAGATAGCCGAATATTCCGCTCCAGCTTCATATATCGGGTCATATATGGTCGAAGGATCACTCCGGCTTTCATTATGCCTCAAGTCTGTAAAACCAAGACTGGTCTTAGCCGTAAAACCATAAGGCAATTGATAGGAGAAAGTGCTATTGGCTACCAAACTATTCGTTTTACTCAATACCTCAGCATTCAAAGCCGCTAATGGATTTTCCCAAGTGCTGTTTTCCCAATTCAGGTTTCCATCAGCATCATACAATGCAGGAGCATTAGGTGCTAAGTTTCGCGAAATACGCGTTAAGTCCGAAGCCGGTTGATCATTGTCTTGTATATCATAACTACCCGAGAACACCACTTTAAATCGCTTATCCTCACTTTCGTGGTCTACACTCACATGGGCACTCCCTTTTTTATAATCAAAGTCTCCAGGAAATACAGTACTCTGCGTATAAGTATTCCCACTGACTAGAAAGTGTGTTTGTGCCGACCCACCCGAAACTGATGTTTGCATAGTCCTAATTTCAGCAGTACCACCGGTTAGTTTTTCCTGCCAATCAGTGTAGCTATTCACATCCCATGTCCCATTTACATCGTAAGCATTAAACGGATAATCCGTAACACCATCATTAGCAAACGCTTGTTGCCGTATAGCAAGATATTGTTGAGTATTGAGTAAATCAAGCTTTCGGGTGATTTGTCCGGTCGCGGTACTGGCACTGGCAGTAAATTGGGTTTTACCCGCCTTGCCTTTTTTAGTGGTAATCAGCACCACACCGTTAGCGCCGCGTGAACCATATATAGCCGTAGCATCAGCATCCTTCAATATCTCTATACTTTCAATATCACTAGGATTAATAGTATTCAGCGGACTCGTAGTAGTAGGCAAAGTAGTCGAAGTTTGCCGGTCACCTATAACATCCGAAGCAAAAGGCACACCATCTATAACATACAGTGGTGCATTTCCTGCGCTTCGTAAACTGTTCAGTCCTCTGATGCGGATATCAAATCCACCACCCGGCACACCCGTAGTTTGCGTAATATCCACACCAGCCATTCTCCCTTGCATAGCAGCAAGCACATTAGCTACAGGTTGCTTCTCTATATCCTTTGAAGTAATCTTCGCAATACTTCCGGTACGCTCTTTATCTTTCACAGTATAGTAACCGGCATTCACCGTTACCTCTTTCAAAGTAGTTGCATCTTCGGTCATAGTCACATTCACAACAGTGCCCACTGAGACTACGACTGAGACTGTCGTATACCCTATATATGTAAACACAAGCGTATCTCCTTCCTCAGCAGCTATACTAAACTGCCCTTTCTCGTCAGTGATAGTGCTTTTACCCTGAACTTGTTTCAGGCTCTTATCTTTCACGGCAACTGTCACACCAGGAAGCCCTCCATTCGCATCAGTTACAGTTCCTGATATTTGATTTTGTAAAATGGTTAGCTTCCCCGCTATAGCTATATTCCTATTGCCTATTGCCTTCTGCCCACTGCCTGCAGCTGATGTGGCGAAGCATTGAGTGGTCGCTAACACCAAAATTGCTACGTATGCACACGACAGCTTGCCAATTGAATTTTTATTCATAATATTGGTTTGGTTAAATGAAACATTAGTTTTGTTTGCTTTAGGCCCTCTCTTCGCCGCCAAGCTATACGGAGGGCCTTTTTTTTTTGTTTGTGAAGTTTAGTTTTGTTGTTTATACCATAGGCTTTTATTTTAAGGTTTGATGTCTATTTTCTTTGTTCTATATTCTATCCTCTTTTAAAAGAATAAGCCTGCGCCGGGCATAGCAACTAACCCAACTTAAAAAAACTCAACTAGTACCTCACACGCAGGCTGTTTAAGTAGTTGAAACAATCAGGATATCTAAGAGAACTGGAATGAACTTATCCCTTTTCCCTTATCCCTTTTAGCTAAGTAAACAATGTTGAATCTAACGGAGAGTAGCACAAATAAAAAAGAGACGTGGGTACTCACATTACTGCCTTAGAGGTACTGGTAATACCGTTGCAACAATAAGTGAGCCCACGCCCTTTTTTTTTAGAGCGTGAGCATTGGCACTTATCATCTCGTTGCAAAAATTACCAGTTTTCTAAGGCGAGACTCAAAGCGAATGCTTCAAATATTTTTAGATGAAGAATCGCAAATTTAAAAATTCTGACACAAATATAATAAAATTTTTATAAGTGCGCATTTTCGTACGCATTATTTTTTTTAGTAAAGAGTTAATTTGTTTATATGAACAATGCAAACTACATAATTTGTGATTTTATCTATAAAAACTGGATAAAACCTTTTAAGTCACAAAGGGCATTTGCTATTGAACATAACATCGAAGAAAGTATTGTTCGTAAAATCAAAAACACTTCTCTAAAGTTAGAAAAAGTAGATTACAACATTCCTGTTAATACGTTAGTAAAAATCTGCGAAGCGAGAAATATTAAACTTTCTGAGTTTTTTATATTGATTGGCCAGTAATAATAGATATTAATCAAATACCACAATACAAAAGATGCTGAGAGGCATCTTTTGTATTTATTGAAAACTTTGGACAATGGAATAACTGACATAATTAATATGAATAGTAAGGTATATCTATATTAAAGTTACTTTAATTATCTTTGAAAAAAAATTATGCGTTACTCTATAAACCAATTGCGAGATTTATCATCACTATTTTCGCGTAGTGAAGCATTGCGCTGGTTTAAAAATGACTTCAGTTCTGTAAATACAAAACTTCAACGATATAATAACTATGATAATTTTAAAGGAAAATCATATTTAGATGTATTAAAAAAGGCTTACAAAACTGTTGAAAAAAACTATCCGAACGAATACGTTCTTAAAAATGAGTTTCTCCACAAATGGCTGTTGAAAGAATTAGGCCAAACCCATTCAGTTGTTTATAATGAGTTAAGAATTGGGAAAGCGGTAGCCGATTTGGCAATGTTTAATGGGATTTCTAAAGTCTTTGAAATTAAGACCATTCTTGATAAAGAAACTAGGCTGTCATCACAGTTACATGAATACAAAAAGATTTTTAACGAAGTCTATTTGATTGTTCCGAACTGCCAATTGGAAAGGTATGCAACATATGACATTACAGTAGGTATTATAACGTATGAGTCTAATTCAAAACAATTCCATTTATATAGGAAAGCGATTTATAGTAATGAAATAGACATTGATGTAATAATGAATGTGCTTCACACCAAAGAGTACTTAAAAATTACTCGGGAAAATTTCACGGACAGTCCAGTCATGAATGCATTTACCCAGTTTGAGATATGCAAAAAAATGCTTTCTACGTTATCAACGAATGACCTAAATAAATTGCTCATTGAGTGCCTTAAAAAACGCCAAATCAATAATGCATTCCTAAATAAATCAAATTATCAGTTTAACCAAATATTTCTTTCATTAAATTTGTCTGAAAAGCAACGTGATAGTTTGATTTTAAACCTTAAAACTAATTTAGTGTAATATGTACTATCCATATCTAAGAGCAAGGCAGTTTGAATTAATTACAATTAGAGATCTGGTCGCTGAAGGCGCAATACAGAATACTGTTTGTCCTGTCTTCGAGCCGGTGAAAGAAAGTATAAGTAATCTCAGTTTGGCACATAAGGTTTTAAAAGATAAAGACTTTAATTGTTTTTTAATTGTAAACCCGATAGTTGGCGAACTTGCAGGAGATACAGATTTTTTTTTAGAGTACATATCTACATTAGAAGATTGTAAATTTTTACCGGCTTTCCATTATGCTGATAATTCTGAATACATTCTGCAAAGTATCAATGACTATGGGTTAACAAATTGTATGCTCATCTGTTTGGATAATTTTTCAGATGAAGAGTCTTTAAAAGCCCTCTGTGAAAATCCCGCTTTTACTCATATAATGTTGCTTGACCCAAATAAGTACAGGAATTTAAACAGGTTTTTCAAAGCCTTAGATAAGGTTTTTATAAGATTAGATGATGTATTTGAAAAGCAACAAAAAAATGCTGATTATTTGGATGTTGTTGCACACAAATTTAGTGAAGAACACCTCTATTATGAAGAAG
>JBDLVY010000045.1:0-6960 GCA_039804545.1 Bacteroidota bacterium
CCTGTTTGTCCAGCAGCATAAAACGTACGTTGTACTTGCGTTCCACCAAACGAACGGTTGTCTAACATACCGCCGTAATCACGGGCAAAAGGAACACCTTGTGCGACACATTGGTCAATAATATTGGAAGAAACTTCCGCCAAACGATGAACGTTAGCTTCACGAGCTCTGTAATCACCACCTTTGATAGTGTCGTAAAATAATCGGTAAGTACTGTCGCCGTCATTTTGGTAATTTTTGGCAGCGTTAATTCCACCTTGTGCAGCGATAGAGTGTGCTCTTCTTGGGGAATCTTGGAAACAAAATGCTTTCACATTGTATCCCATTTCTCCTAATGAAGCAGCAGCTGAAGCACCCGCTAAACCTGTTCCAACAACGATGATATCGATTTTCGGACGGTTATTTGGGGCCACTAATTTTAAATGATTTTTATGATTAGTCCATTTCTCTGAAATAGAACCTTCTGGTATTTTAGAATCTAACTTCATGATGTATACTGATGTTGATTATTTTAGAAAAAAGTGAATGTAAACCGGAATAGCCGCAAACAATAGAGGCACTATGATGGCAAATGCTTTTCCGAAGCCTTTAATGGCCGGAGTATACTTAGGGTTGTTTAAACCAATTGACTGGAAGGCACTTTGGAAACCGTGAAGTAAGTGAAAAGCCAAAACAAACATGGCCAATACATAGGCTATAGTGGCAATCAATCCAGTTTTATGGTCTTTAAAAAAGGCTACCGTAATTTTGTGTAAATCTTTGTATCCTTCCCCCATTTTCACGTTGGCGATTTTATTATAAAACTCTGTTCTGTTTCTGATTTCCAATCCCATTTGTTTTAATTGATTGGTATCGGCAGGGAAAAATTTTCCATTGTCAGTAGTGATGTAGTAATCTATTTTTTGTCCCATTTGGTCCACCGATATCGTTTGTAAAGGCATTTTTTCATCAAAATGCATTACCGCCCAAAAGTTGACCATGTGCGTCACTATAAAAACCAAAATCAAAGTTCCCAAAACCGCCATATTTCTCGAAGAAAAACTACTGTTTTTGGAAGGATTGTTTTTGGCGTAACCAATTGGTCTCGCTTTTACGTTTTGATACGTCAATAAAAATCCATCGACTGCGTGGAAAAGAATTGAAAGGTAAGTTAGATAAGAAAGAATTTTTACTGCCGGATTGGAGGTCATGAACAACGCATACTTATTGAACGCTGATGCATCGCTAAAAATTAATTGAAGATTTCCTGCTAAGTGACCCGCTAAAAACAAGCATAAAAATAAACCTGTAAGAGCCATCCAATATTTTTTTGCAAGGGATGACTTTAAAAGTGCAGATTTCGCCATAATTGTGTATAATTTGTTTAAAAAAATCACACAAAAATACACCTATTTGACATTAACTACAACCTTTTCGCAGTAATTTATAATGAATTTAAAGTGAGTTTAACAGTTGTTGATTTTCAACTGTTTAATTGTCTTTTTTGGGCAAAAAAAATTAAACAAAACTATCGAACATAAGTCGGAATTAAACCTCTTAATCCCATATCGACCACATTTTCTCCTATTGAGGGTTCAAATTTGCCATCGGTATTTACTTCTTGCCATTCAAAACTGTTGTTTACAGAAAGGGAAAGGGTAATCACTATATCATCGGTTTCGTTGCCGTTGAGTACTAAATTGGAAATAAATTTTCCGGTAACTACACAAGTATTTAAGTTTCTTGGTACTGGAGAAGTAGCTTCAATCGGATTAGGAACAGTGGTTGTTCCGGCTGGTGCTTGTCCGGAAGAAGAATAAGGTTGGTTGTTCAGCCCAAATGCCCAATAACCTTGAGCTTTGTTGGCATTGACCTGAAAAATATTATTGCCAATATTAAACTCAGTTATATAAGTATTGAACCCAACAAAACTCGCCAAAGTTCCGGTGTAATCCACATTTTGATGGCGAATATTGATTTGGTAATTTTGATATGACAAAGAAACTCTCATCCACTCATAACTTCCGGCTGCGACTTGACTCAACGGAATTTTCAAAAATGTTTCTCCCTCGGCTACAATTTTAGATTGATTAAAATCGATGGCAGTAGCGCCACCAAGATTGGTTTCCGGCGCGTGATAAAGAACAGTGCCATTCCCCAGTTGGGTATTTGCATTTGGAGCCAATTCTATGTAATGTGCCGAAATGGCATTAAAAACAGGAGATTGAGCCGCATTTCCCGCAGCAACAGCAGAAGGTTGTCCTAAATTATTCAATCGCACTTGGTTTTCATCAAACTTGAATTTGATAATCAACATCGGTTCTTCGGGAGTGCTATCGCTACTGCACGAAAAGAAAGGTATCGCAGCGATAAAGAAGATTAAAAGAACATAAACTTTTTTCATTTGATTTGATTTTTTCCGTTACGCTCCAAACAATTGCTTCGCCTCGGGTGATTTTTTGATTGATGTTGTTAAGACGTTGTTAATGCGTTTTCGTTACATCTTCATCTATAACGAGAATATAGTCGGCTTTATTGTATTCTTCGGGCATTATTTTTTCTAAATCTTTTTGTTCCAAGGTTGCAATGGTGATTGTCTGAAGATTTGGCAAGGCATTTTTCAAATACCAATGAATCCCTTCAAAATTGTCTGAATGATAACTGCCGTTGTAATGAATGAAAATCGAATTGTCTTTTAAATTTTTCAGAATAAAATAAGCCATCGTTGCGTCTTTACTGGCTTGCGCTTTAGGCATATTCGGACTCGCATGATCGCCCATCATTTTCATCATGTTAACATAACCCGGTAAATTTTCGTCATATGCAATCGGTAAAGGAGCAATCCAGGTTTTTTCTTCTGCCGTCAAAGTTTCTAAAGCTTCAAATCCTTTTTTGGAAACCATAGAAGCATATCTTCTGGGAATATTCGTAGCGATAAAAGGCAAATTCTTTTCTTTGGCAAAATCAACTAAGGGTTTGTAATCGGTTTTGTAATTGGGCCAAAGTCGTACCGTAGTATCCAATTGCTTTTGGTTGATTTCGCCTTTCAGGTATTGGTTCAACTGCTTTTGATTGTCGGCTTCTAACATTTCTGCCCCAAGAACTAACGGCTTTTTCTCTGCTAAATCTTTTGTGAGTTCTAATTGTAACCAATGCACCACCGAATTATTATGGTATTCGCCAAACAAAACTACTTGTGCCTTTTCGGCCGCTTTGAGCAGTTTTCCATAGGTTACTTTCTTGCCATTTTTATCAAAGATTTGGTATGCTTTTTTGTCTTGTGCCGATATACCAAAACAAACTATTAGTGCGAGGAATAATGAAATCTTTTTCATGAGTTGAATTTTGCTTAAAATTATTCATTAATGACCGAATAAAAAAACATGTCCTAAAAAAGAATATTTTTGCACTTCACTTTACCCATGAAAACACCAAACGACAACACGGCTTTTTTAGACTATCTGCGTCATTTTATCAATGATTCAGATAAGCATTTGGAACAACAACTTCCCGAAATTGCCAAACGTTTCAAGGTGTTGACTTTAAAAAAGAACCAACTTCTAGTGGATGAAAACCAAGTTTGTCCCTATTTCTGCTTTGTTGAAAGCGGCATTTTGCAACATGCCATTTTAGTCGAGGCCGAAGAAAAAACTACTTATTTGGCCTTGCGAAATTCGGTAACTTCTTCATTGAATAGTTTCCTGAATAAAATTCCGTCCCGAAAAAGTATCAAAGCCTTAGTCGATTGCCAACTTTGGGTAGCCGATTTAGAAACTTTCAAGGATTTACAATCAAATAATGAGGCGTTCCAACAGTTTTACCACAATTTAATCGAAAAACAAATCATGTTGATTGACGATTATCGCATTGATTTACTCACGCTAACTCCGGAAGAACGCTATAAAAAACTATTGGCCACTGAGCCGAAATTACTTCAAGAAGTACCACTGCATTATTTAGCGTCTTTCCTTGGGATTTCCAATCGGCACATGAGCCGCATTCGAAAAAACATCGGCTAAAAAAAATAACGCCATTTGGCTACTATTCGATTCAGACTAATCCGTAATTTTGATAAACTCAATCTAAGAAGTCTAACAATCCAATAATCTAATAATCTAGACATGAAATACCATCCAATAGACCGTGATTTGTTTGTAAAAAACAGAGCCAAATTTACGGCACAAATGAAACCAAACAGTGTAGCGGTTTTCAATTCGAATGACATTTATCCGGTTTCTGCCGACAGTACTTTGCCTTTTGCGCAGCACCGAGATATTTTTTACTTATCGGGCGTTGACCAAGAAGAAAGTATCTTGTTGCTTTTTCCGGATGCGCCTTATGAGCATTTGAAACAAATTTTATTCTTAAAAGAAACCAACGAACACATCGCGATTTGGGAAGGCGAGAAGCTGACAAAAGACCGAGCATTCGAAGTATCAGGCATCAAATCGGTGATTTGGTTACAGGATTTTCACAAGACATTGAAAGAAGTGATGGCTTACGCCGATACGATTTATATTAACACCAATGAACATTACAGAGCGTCAATCGAAACCGAAACCAGGGAAGCGCGTTTTGTAAAATGGTGGGTAGCAAATTATCCGGCGCATAAAGTCGAAAAATCAAACCCAATTTTACAAAGATTGCGTTCGGTAAAAGAAAGCGAAGAATTGGATTTAATTCAAAAAGCCTGTGACATTACCGAAAAAGGATTCCGCAGAGTCTTGAATTTCACTAAGCCAAATGTAATGGAATACGAAATCGAAGCCGAATTTGCTCACGAATTCCTAATCAACCGTTCCAAAGGTTTTGCTTATACGCCCATCATTGCCTCAGGAAATAACGCCAACGTATTGCATTATATTGAAAACAACCAACAATGCAAAGCAGGTGATTTGTTGTTGTTGGATGTTGGTGCCGAATATGCCAACTATTCCAGCGACATGACCAGAACGATTCCGGTTTCGGGAAAATTTAACGACCGACAAAAAGCGGTTTACAATGCGGTGTTACGCGTGAAAAACGAAGCGACTAAAATGTTGGTTCCCGGAAATTACTGGAAACAATACCATGTTGAGGTAGGCAAAATCATGACTTCAGAGTTGTTAGGGTTAGGCCTAATCGACAAAGCCGATGTACAAAACGAAAACCCCGATTGGCCGGCGTATAAAAAATATTTCATGCACGGAACGTCACACCACATGGGCTTAGATACCCACGATTACGGCTTATTACACGAACCAATGCAAGCCAATATGGTCTTCACCGTAGAGCCCGGAATTTACATTCCGGCCGAAGGTTTCGGCATCCGTCTCGAAGATGATGTAGTGATTCAGGAAAATGGAGCACCATTCAACTTGATGAGAAATATCCCGATAGAAGTGGAGGAAATTGAGAGTTTGATGAATTCCTAATTAAGGGAAAAGGGATAAGAAATAAGGGATAAGACGGCTCACGAAAGTGGGTCGTTTTTTTAAATTGAAATCACAAATTCCGAACCTCTGTTATAGAAAGATCTATTTAATTCAGATATTAAATTTTCATTATTAAGCTTTACAAAATATAATCTCTTTTCCATGTTTCTTTTCTCAATAATATTTTTGCCTATAATCCCATAAAGATTTCTCAACTTGTTATCTCTGTCATCAATATTATGATAGAATAAACAGATTTTAGATTCTTCGGTTTTATCTGTTTCAAGATATTTAAATAAGTCATCTATATAATTTTTATCAGATTTATCTAAAGAATGGCCTATTAGATAAAAAATTGTTTCTGAAGTTTGGTATTTTCCTTTTTCACTTGTGTCAATAAAAATGTGATTAGTATTTTTTATTATTTTTTGAAAGGTTTTTTCAAAATCAAATAAATTATATTCCTTCAAATTATTTGGAATATCATTTACTCCTAAAACCAAATTCTGAATATCATCATTATTATTTATTTTCCCATGTAAATAAACAATTTTAGATTTTTCAACTTTATAAAATACTTCAAGAGTTGGGGTATAATTAAAAGTGTAGAACTTATTAACTAAATGAAATGGAATCTCAAGTTTTAAATTGGGATACTTATAAAATACACAAGTAACATCATTGAGAAATCGGTTAAATATTATTATAAAATCATCTAATGATTTTGATAAATCAACAAATAGCTTTTTCTCATTTACCCGATCATTTTTTTCAACCCCATTTTTACTTTTTTTTACTTTATGATAGGATAAGTTTGCGCTGGAATCTATAAGAAAAATATTGAAACTTTTTAAGAGACTATGCTTTTGGCAATTTTCAATGAGGTCAGCAACAGCGAAAATCCCTTCTGAAGTAAGTATTTCAATGACTTCTGATAAAGCAATATTAATTTCATTTTCAAAATCAATCCAAGTTTCAATTTCTAATGCTGATTTAAAGTAATTGTACCAGTTGTTCGTTTTAAGTTTATCCTTTAATTCATTTATTTGTATTTTATCAAATCTAATTTCTTCTATGTTATAAGAGATTATAATTGATTTATAATCTGAATGGTATTCATTTTTGAAATAATCTCCAAACAAATCTTCAAATGTTATTTCTTCACCAAAGTCTTTTTTTTCAATTGTTCTCATTATAGCCATAAAATGACCATATTTTGTTGGCAAATGATGAAACAAATCAAAACCATTTCCTGTAATTAGTATTTTACTCATATTCTAATCCTTTTCTCAAATATAGGAATTTTACGTTTAGTATTGTCATTCCGACAAAGGAGGAATCTCATCATGTGGATGAGCATACTTCTCTTTTTGTTTCCGTCATACTTTCGTCATAGATATGACCTATATATAGCGTATATATAGCGTGTTTATAGCGTATATACGTCTGCCATAACTTGACCTAATCCCTAACAAATGGTTGCTTTCCCCCATAATTTATCAACAAACATTCTTGCATTCGTGGCTAAACACTATTTTTGAACCTTGAACCTTGAACCTTGAACCTT
>JBDLVY010000046.1:0-21879 GCA_039804545.1 Bacteroidota bacterium
ATAGTTATTGAACCATTGGAA
The DNA here is from genome assembly GCA_039804545.1 of Bacteroidota bacterium. Taxonomy (GTDB): domain Bacteria; phylum Bacteroidota; class Bacteroidia; order Flavobacteriales; family Flavobacteriaceae; genus Flavobacterium. Next base: position 22 of record JBDLVY010000046.1, read on the forward strand.
CTTCCATTAACAACACTTCAGCATCAGCTGTGGCCTCAAAAGTTACTTTGTCAAAATCGGTGATGCCTAAACCATCGCGTTGCTCTAATTCTTGACCATCCACTTTTACGCTTCCTTTGATTACAAATACATAAAGTCCGTTTCCTTCTTTTTTGCGGTTATAATCTAAAGTAATTCCTTTGTCAAAATTGCCCATATGAAACCAAGCATCTTGGTGAATCCAAACGCCTGCATCATCTGCAAAAGGGGAAAGAATTTGTTGCAATTTATTGTGACGATCAGTCGTATCTAAAGTAATTTGTTGGTATCGCGGTTCTACGTTTCTGTATTTTGGGAAGACCCAAATTTGCAACAAATTGGTTCTTTTATTGTGATTCGGATTGAACTCAGAGTGTTGAATTCCGGTTCCGGCGCTCATCACTTGTGCGTCACCAAATTTAATCACTTCGGTATTGCCCATACTGTCTTTGTGGGCCAAATCACCTTCTAAAGGAATTGTGATAATTTCCATATTATCATGAGGATGTGTTCCAAATCCCATTCCGGATGCTACGATGTCGTCATTCAAAACCCTTAAGACTCCAAATTGAACTCTTTCCGGGTTATAATAACTGGCAAAACTAAAAGTATGGTGTGCGTTTAACCAACCGTGATCGGCATGTCCGCGAGTGTGTGCTTTGTGTAATACTGTATTTTTCATGATGTATAAATTTACTAATTATTATGATACAAATTTACAATCATAGAGAGTGTAGCGCACTTAATCTAGATTAAGAAAAAGTGTTTAGGTTTTTATTGGCAGTATTCAGCGCTGAAAGATTTGGAAACAACTATTTTCTTAACAATCGACTTTTCATTTTACTGAAGAATTCAGGCGTTACGCCGATAAAAGAAGCGATTTGCTTTTGAGGTACTTTTTGAATGAGTGTGGGGTATTTTTTGCAGAATTTATCAAAGCGTTCTTCGGCGCTTAGGCTTAGGTTGTCGATTAACCTTTCTTGGTTGGCCACCAAAGCGTTTTCGATGATGATTCTGAAAAAGCGTTCCAATTTGGGAATTTCAAGATACAGTTGTTCTTGGTTTTCTTTAGACAATAAAACTACTTCGGCATCTTCTAAAACTTCAATAAAAAGATTACCGGGTTTTTGCGAAAGCAAACTGTACATATCGCCAATCCACCAACCTTCACAGGCAAAACTCAATACGTGTTCAACAATATTGTCATTGATAGTAAAGCTTCTCAGCAATCCCGAATTGACGAAATAGGAATTTTTACAAATGTCGCCGGCATCAAGAACAATGGTTTTGGCTTTGTAGTGTTTGGTTTCAATTTTAGATAAAAAAAGTAACTCTTCCTCGGGAGAAAGAGTTACTATTTTTGAAATATTATCTAGGATTTGAGGCAAGAGTAAGTTTTATTTTCTTGGTAATAATTTGAATGAAGTTACCACAAATATATTGTCTTTCAATTCTCCTATTACTTCTGCTTTACTAACAGCAGAACAAAAGCCATCTGCAGCGTGAGCATCACCGTGGTCATCTAATTTTGTACCTTTAACAAAATAAGATTTGCCGTCAATCATAGCGGCCAAATCACATCCTTTTTTGTCTTTCATGCCAAACATACATTGTCCGCAAGCCACTTCAACAATCATTGGTTCTTGGGTTGCAGCTTTTTTCTCTTGAGCATTCATGGAGGTTGCGCCCAACATGAAAGCAAGAATTAAAAATACTTTTTTCATTTTTTACAGGTTTATGGTTATTAATTTTGTGACTTCTTTCGCTTTTTCAGTAACAGTTTCAATGTTGGTTCCCAATGAATCATGGGTTAAAACAACACCCATTCTGCGATAAGGTCTGGAAGTTGGTTTCCCAAAGATACGAAAATCTGTTTTAGGTAAAGCAGCAACTTCTGAAATTCCGGAATAGGTTGGATTTGCCGAATCTCCAGTGGCCAAAATTACTGCGCTGGCACCTGCTTTTTCCAAAGTAATTTCGAAAATAGGTAAGCTTAAAATCGCACGCAAATGCAATTCGAATTCGTTGAAATTTTGTGTGCCTGCTAAAGTAACCATCCCTGTATCATGTGGTCTTGGCGACAATTCAGAGAAATAAACACCTTCATCGGTTAGGAAAAATTCTACGCCAAATAAGCCCGCGCCACCAAGAGCTTCAGTTACTTTTCTTGCCATTTCTTGTGCTTCAGCTATGGCTGTGTCGGACACGATTGCCGGCTGCCAACTTTCCTGATAATCGCCGCGTTCTTGACGGTGACCAATGGGCGCGCAGAACAACGTTGGATTGTTATTTTGTGTTACAGTTAACAAAGTAATTTCGGAATTGAAATTGACGAATGCTTCTACAATCACTTCCACAATATCACCGCGCGAACCTTCTTCGGCGTATCGCCACGCTTTTTCAATATCGGTTTCAGTTTTGATAGTCGATTGCCCTTTGCCAGAAGAACTCATGAGTGGTTTTACGACGCAAGGCATTCCAACTTCAACTACAGCTTTTTTTAATTCCTGAGCGGAAGTGGCATAGCGATAATTGGCGGTTCTTAAGCCTAGCGCTTTGGCGGCTAAATCGCGAATCGCTTTTCGGTTCATCGTAAAATTGGCCGCTTTCGCAGATGGAACTACGGTTATTCCTTGCTTTTCGTAATCGTAAAAACGTTCGGTGCGAATGGCTTCGATTTCGGGAACAATGAAATCGGGTTGGTGTTTGGCTACGATTCGGTCTAATTCGGCACCATCAAGCATATTGATGACTTCAAATCCGTGAGCCACTTGCATGGCCGGAGCATTTTGATAACTATCAACTGCGATAACGGTTTGTCCGATTCTTTGGGCTGCGATAACGAATTCTTTTCCTAATTCGCCTGAACCGAGTAATAGTATTTTTGCCATATTCTTTTTTTTAACTATTAAGGCATTAAGAAAAATTAAGATTAACTCTTAATGAAACTTAATGCCTTAATGGTTTATTTTGTAAAATGATTTATGTTATGCTAAAGCTTCTTTGATTCTTTTGAATGCTTCGGTTAACAGTTCTTCGCTAGTGGCATAAGACAAACGAATACAGTTTGGATTTCCGAAAGCATCTCCGGTTACCGTTGCTACATTGGCTTCGGATAACAAATACATGGAGAAATCATCTGCGTTGGCGATTAGTTTTCCGCGTAAGGTTTGTCCAAAATAAGCCGAAACATCTGGGAACAAATAGAAAGCACCTTCAGGCACATTGATTTTGAATCCCGGAATTTCTTTGGCCAGTTCTACTACCAAGTTTCTTCGGTTTTTGAATGCTGATACCATTTCGTTCAAAACGCTTGGATCAGCATCAACAGCAGTAATCGTGGCTCTTTGGGCAATAGAGTTAGCTCCGGATGTTACTTGGCCTTGCATTTTGGTACAAGCTTTAGCAATAAATTCCGGCGCACCAATATAGCCGATTCTCCAACCGGTCATGGCGAAAGCTTTGGCCACACCATTTACAGTAATTGTTCTGTCAAATAAGCCTGGAATGGTTCCGATGCTGCAGAACGTACCTGAGAAATTAATGTGTTCATAGATTTCGTCGGAAACGATATAAACGTTAGGATATTTTTCTAACACTTTGCCTATGGCTTCTAGTTCTTCACGGTTGTAAACGGAACCACTTGGGTTACAGGGTGAACTGAACCACATCATTTTGGTTTTGGGTGTGATGGCTTTTTCTAATTGGTCAGCAGTCATTTTGAAATCGCTTTCTACAGAAGTTGGCACTTCCACCGGAACACCGCCTGATAATTTGATAATTTCGTAATAAGAAACCCAATATGGAGCAGGAAGAATTACTTCGTCACCATCATTTAACATGACTTGTGCCACGTTGTATAAAGATTGTTTGGCGCCGGTTGATACTACGATATTGGCTGGTTTATAATCTAAATTATTGTCTCTTTTAAATTTTCGGCAAATGGCTTCTTTTAGTTCGCCGTAACCGTCAACTGGAGTGTAAGTGCTGTAATTTTCGTCGATAGCTTTCTTTGCGGCTTCTTTGATGAAATCGGGTGTATTGAAATCGGGTTCACCCAAACTTAAACTGATAATGTCTTTTCCTTGGGCTTTTAATTCTCGGGCCAAAGCTGCCATGGCCAATGTTTGTGAAGTAGATAAGTTGTTAATTCTGTCCGATAAAATGCTCATTGTGTTGTTGTATAGGATGTTAAATAAAGAGACGCCAATTAAGGCGTCCGGTTTTTATGTTATGCTAATTGAGGTTGTCTTCCTAATTCTCTTAAATGCTTAAAATGCGAGGCAATAGCTGCACGTGTGGTTTTGAATTCGTAATAAGGCAGTTCGCATTCTTTAGCCGTTTGTTTTACGATTTCTGCAATTTTACCATAATGTACATGACTGATGTTTGGGAAAATATGGTGTTCGATTTGGTGGTTCAAGCCACCGGTATAATAGTTTACTAACCAATTTTTAGGGGCAAAGTTAGCGGTGGTAAACAATTGGTGAATGGCCCAAGTATTTTCTATTTCGCCGTTTTCATCCGGGATTGGATTTTCAGTTTCTTCTACTACGTGTGCCAATTGGAATACAACGCTTAAGATAACTCCTGCGGTGTAATGCATTACCAAAAAGCCCAAAACTACTTTCCACCAAGTGATGCCCATCACCATTGGCATAACCAACCAGATAGAGAAATAAATAACTTTAGTGATGATTAAGGTAGTCCAACGAATCACCGGTTTTTTGAATTCGCCATAAGACAAGTTTCTTTTCAAATAGCGTTTCATTTGAAGGAAATCGGTAGTAATGGCCCAGTTGAATGTTAATAATCCGTATAAAAATACAGAGTAATAATGTTGGAATTTGTGGAAACGATACCATTTGGCTTCTTTGGTAAAACGCATGATTCTTCCGGCTTCTAGATCTTCGTCATGCCCGAGAATATTGGTGTAAGTATGGTGTAAAACATTGTGCTGTACTTGCCAGTTGTATACGTTTCCAGCCAAAATATAGATGCTGCCACCCATGATTTTATTGACCCATGATTTAGAAGAATAAGCGCCGTGATTACCATCGTGCATAACATTCATCCCTACGCCGGCCATTCCAACTCCGATAATAACGTTTAATAGGAGATAAGCCCAAAATGGCATATCCATGGCCAACAAAATAAAATAAGGGGTTAAGAATATGGAAAACATTACTATGGTTTTCACGTGTAGTTTCCAGTTTCCGGTTTTGTCAAGATTGTTTTCTTTAAAATAGTTGTTAACTCTTGAATTCAGAGTTCTGAAGAATTTCAAACTATCGGTTTTAGAGAAAATAGGTGTTGTGGTATTCATTTGTAATATTTCAAATTTTGTTCAAAGATAATTATTATAACATTTGAAAGATTATAAACAAATCATAATTATCAACCAAAAGCACTATTTTTGTTGAAAATTCAATTTATGGAAGAAATTAGCAAACAATTTCCTAATCTTACTGAAAATCAACTCCTACAGTTTCAAAAATTAGAAGCGTTATACCAAGATTGGAATGCGAAAATCAATGTAATTTCTAGAAAAGATATAGATGAATTATACACCAAGCACGTTTTGCATTCTTTGGCAATAGCAAAAATCCAGCCGTTTGAACCAGGAACATATGTTTTAGATGTTGGAACTGGTGGTGGTTTTCCCGGAATTCCATTGGCAATCTTGTTTCCGGAAACGCGATTTTATCTGATTGATGTTATTGCCAAAAAAATAAAAGTCGTTCAAGCCGTAGTTGATGGTTTGGGATTAAAAAATGTCAAAGCCGAACAAATGCGTGCCGAAAATGTTAAAGGGGATTATGATTTCATTGTGAGTCGAGCCGTGACCAATATGCCTGATTTTGTATCTTGGATAAAAGATAAAATCAAGAAACAAAACAAACACGAATTAAACAACGGAATTCTTTATCTCAAAGGCGGTGATTTGACCGAAGAGCTTAAAGATTTCCCCAAAGCTACAGAACATAATATAGCAGCGTTTTTTTCAGACGAATTTTTCGAAACTAAAAAGGTAGTGCATTTGCCTTTAAAGTTTAAGTCTTAGTTAATTCTGATAAATTTTACTTGGCAGGCTTCTATACACGGATAATTTAAAATCAAGTTTTCGCCATCCATTTGATAATAAATTTGAAAATCTTGATTCGCATTGCATGTTTGAGATTCGATGTATTGTTCCTCTGCAAAATAGGGAGAAGTATAGCTTCCGGTATTTGTTCCGTTTAGCGTACACAACATATAGTTGGTGCCGACGGTTCCATTGGAAAAAAATTCCAAAAAATATTCTCCAGAGACCGGAACATAAGTTCCGCTGCCATCACCCGGATCAATTAAAGTTTCAGTCATTTTCCATTTTCCAAGGAATTCATTAGTTTCCGATTTGCGGCTGTTGTCCTCTGAACACGACAACAACATACTAAGCGTTACTAAAACAAAAAAAAACTTTTTCATGATTTTATTCTTTTACAATTTTCTTGTTTACACTTCCGTTTTCATTACCAATGGTGATTAGATAAACGCCTTTGTTCAAGGCAATCGGAATTTCAAGTGAACCGCTGATGGTTTGATTTTGTGTAGTGTAAATCGTTTTTCCTAACATATCGGTAACCGAAATATTGGCATTTTCGATAGTATAAGAAGTATTGATTTCGATGGAATTCTTCACTGGGTTTTTAATCCAAAGTGTTTCAAATGCTGGGTTGACAGTTGCCAATGAACCGCTAATGATTTCATTCAAAGCGAAAGTCACATTGTTCTGGTTTAAAGTCACGTGATTTTCATTTACGGTTGGTATAGAAGAAGCCACAAACGGTGTCACCGAAGTGCCAGTTACTGGAGTATATAAATTATTGGTGCCTGAAATTGCCATTGAACTCCAAGTTGGAATAAAAGTAAAATAATCAGCATTTAAATTGTCAAAAAACTCAGTCAGCAAAGGATCTGTTCCTAAACCACCTTGAAAACCGGTCATATCATATCTTCCGCCCGGAGCGGTATCTAAACCATCGGTGAATGTTGGTGCTTTAGAATTGGCCAAACTTTCAATGCCAGTAAGCCAAAAAGCAATCACAAATTGTTGGCCTCTAAAACGACTTACTTGATTGGTTTGATTGGCGGCCGGAGTAAATCTTAAGTTTATTATAGCTCTTTGGGTTGCAGATATATTAAAAGTATGATTCATGACTTCAAAATTCGGCGTATAATTCATACTGCCATTGCCAGCGCCATTTGAAATAGATACATTTCGAACGGTTGTTGGAAAGCCCATTGCATTCAACTCATTTTGGAACGCATTTCGGAAATTAGGCGCGCCAATTGGTAACAAGGAAGCAACATCTGTGTTAAATTCAAAGGTGCTACCGGTTTGTAAATGTCCTTCCATATGGTCAATCAGCATTTGTCTGGCGGCCGGACTTTTAATTAAACCGTCTACTATCGGTTGAACGGCTGCATTTCCTAAATCACCATAAGCCATGTAGTTGAATAAATGTTGGAAACCAATAGGAACATTGGCTCCTTGGTGAGGTGAATCAAACGAAATATACAAACGAGTATCGTGATTTAATGTATTCATTTCCATGTAGCGCAAAGCGTATCTTGAAATCAATCCTCCCATACTTGGCCCGATGATTACATTTTTTTGTGCGCCAACTTTCTGCGCATTGATTTGATTGATTAATTCGACTAAAACAAAAGCATTTCTCTGGATAAAGTCGACACCACCATCAACCACGGTTGTCGTATTAGTTCTGGTGTATGTTGGAAAATTGACCAAAATAATATCAAAACCTTGGGTTCTTAAATAATCGGCTAAATTCTCTCCGGTTCCATAGTTTAAACTGGTGTATAGTGTTGCAATATTTCGGGAATCACCGGGATCAAAACCGTCTACTAAAAAGATGGGTTTGTCTAAAATACCATCAACAGTATCCGGAAAAATTTCATATTCGCCTTGACCTAAAAAAGGCTCTGTTTCGCCATAACCTTGATATCCAATTGAAGCTGTGATTGAATTTACGGCATTGGGTTGGTAATTGTTTTGTGAATTTCTACCGTTAATAGCACTGTTTTGGTTCTCCACAGTCAAAACAAAAGACGTGATGATTGCTTCTCCGTTAGTGAATTGGATACGACAGTTTACGGTTTGTAGTCCATTGGAAACAAATGGAATAGAAACCGGGATGTTTCTGGAAATAGTTTTCCAAGTTTCTTCTCCGTTGGTTTGGAGGGCTATGTTTTGGATGGTTTTGTTGGTAGTGTTAAAAACCAATTCGTCTTTTAAAATAAAAGAAACCAAACTGTTTTTAGATTTTGCCAATAAAGGCGCAATCAAATTAAGCGTATGTTTTTGAAAAATATTTTGCGCAGTAGGTGTGGACTCGAATTGATTGTTAGCATTTAAAAACAAGTCGCCATTTTCGGTAGCGGTTGTGTTTATTTTCTCAAAATCGGTAATTAAAACTGCCAACGGAACCTGATTTTTGGCAAAACCCAAGTTAGCTGCTTCTCGTAACTTTTCCAATTTTGGCAAGCGTTGCAAAAAGTCGGCACGCTGTATTTCGTGATAGGCTTGTAGAAAATAATTAGAATTTATTCCGGTTTCTCTTGGTGCAGTGGCATTGGAAATTCCAAAAACGCGGTCATATAGAATCTTTGTTTCTGATTTGTCTCGAAGTAAATCATATGATTTGTCTTGGGCAAAAGCAACAATAGAAAAAAAGAAAAAGAATAAAAGCGTAATTTTTATTTTCATAATGAGTTGGTTGTTATTTTTTGACATCCGAAGATACAAAAAAAATCATTTTCCAAGGGATAAAAAAAGCCCAAGTAAAAACTTGGGCTTTGAAAATAGAATTATGAAAAAAAATTATTCTCCTAAAAACGGATAACGATAATCTTCCGGTGTAACAAAAGTTTCTTTGATGGTTCTTGGTGAAACCCAACGCAATAAATTTTGCATTGAACCCGCTTTGTCATTCGTTCCCGAAGCTCTGGCGCCACCAAATGGTTGCATCCCCACAACTGCTCCGGTTGGTTTGTCGTTGATGTAGAAGTTTCCGGCACTATTTTGTAAAGCCAAAGTCGCTTCTTGAATGGCATAGCGGTCCTGACTAAAAATGGCTCCGGTTAAAGCATATTCTGAAGTGCTGTCAACCAATTGTAAAGTTTCTGCCCATTTAGCATCTTCATAAATATAAATGGTCATCACCGGACCGAAAAGTTCGGTTTCCATGGTTGCATATTTTGGATTGGTGGTTACAATCACTGTAGGTTCAATGAAATATCCTTTTGACTTGTCATAGTTGCCTCCAACAATAATATCGGCATCGCTGTCTTTTTTAGCTTGGTCGATAAAACTCGCTAGTTTGTCAAAAGAACCTTCGTGAATTACAGCCGTAATAAAGTTGCCAAAATCCTCTGGTGAACCCATTTTCATCGATTTTATATCGGTGATTAATTGCTCTTTTACAGCTGGCCATAAACTTTGTGGAATGTAACCTCTTGAAGCCGCAGAACATTTTTGTCCTTGGAATTCAAAAGCACCACGAGTGATTCCGGTCACGACTTGTTTTACATTCGCGCTTGGATGCGCTAAAACGAAATCTTTTCCGCCGGTTTCGCCAACGATTCTCGGATATGTTTTGTAAGTGTGGATGTTGGTTCCGATTTTTTTCCAGATTTCTTTGAAGACAAAGGTTGAACCGGTATAGTGAACTCCTGCAAAATCAGGACTGGCCAAAACGGTATCGGTAATCATCACAGGGTCGCCAAAGACTACGTTGATAACGCCATCAGGAACGCCGGCTTCTTTGAACACATCAATAATTACTTTGGCCGAAAAAACTTGGCTATCACTTGGTTTCCAAACTACTGTATTGCCCATCAAAGCCGCACTCGCCGGAAGATTAGCAGCAATAGCAGTAAAGTTAAACGGAGTAATGGCATAGACAAAACCTTCTAACGGACGGTATTCTACACGGTTCCAAATATCGGAAACCGATTTAGGTTGGTCGTTGTAAATTTGAGTCATAAACTCAACATTATACCTCAAGAAGTCAATCAACTCACATGAAGCGTCAATTTCGGCTTGGAAAATAGTTTTCGATTGGGCAATCATGGTCGCCGCATTGATCTTCGCTCTATATGGTCCGGCGATTAGTTCGGCAGCTTTCAAAAAGATAGCGGCGCGTTGTTCCCAAGCCATATTGGCCCATTTTTTTCTGGCTTCTAAAGCAGCCGCAATGGCTTTTTCGATGTGTGCTTTTTCGGCCAAATGGTATTTTCCTACAACATGTTGGTGGTCGTGTGGCGCCGTCATGTTTCTGGTATTTCCGGTGCGAATTTCTTCGTTGCCTATGTAGTTTGGACCATCGATAGTTTCATTCCACATTTTTTTATAAGCCGCTAAAACAGCTGCTTTTTCGGGCGAATTGGGTGCGTATGATTTTACGGGTTCATTAACCGCTTTTGGGACATGAAAAAAACCTTTAGGCATAGTTTAGATTGTTAGATTGTTAGATTTATTAGATCTTTAGATAACAAAGACCTGAATAGCAGTGCAAAAATACAAAGGAAATTTTGAATTTTTAATAAGAGAAGTTAAAGATTAGTTTCGCTTTTAGTAGACTTTTAATTCAAAGCAAATGGTGCGCTCAATTTGAAGGTTGGCACGATTACTTTAAAGGTTTTGGTCGTTGTAAAATTAATCATATTGAAGTAACCGCTCATGGCTCCGAAAGGCGAGGACAACAAACAACCCGAATTATAAGTGTGTTTTTCACCCGGTTTTAATACGGGTTTTTTACCGATTACCCCTTCGCCGTCAACGATTTCTTTGTCGTTTAGAGAATCTAAAATTTCCCAATGGCGCGTATTCAATTGAACCGAATCTTTGCTGTGGTTCTCAATGGTGATTTCATAACTAAAGGCAAAGTGAATCTTGTAGTTTTTGAAGTAAGTGCCTTCAAAACTAGTCAAGACCGAAATCTTTATCCCTCGTGTTATTTGTGAAACCATGTAATATTCATTTGATTACGTTGTCAAATTTACGAAAAATACGTTTTGAAATATGAATTAGATGTTAAATTTTCTAATTGGTAATATCAACTGAACTGGCAATTCCTTTACCGATAACTCTGTCGAAGCGCTGGTTGTTTTCTCGATAATAAACCAAGGCAAAATAGTTGTTTTCGGTTTGGTGGAAATTCCCGTCAATGGCATTTTCTTCATCAATTTTACCATTGGCATCGGCAATTACATATTGGAAATTAGTAAAACCTTGTTTGATCATGATGGCTTTTTCGTAAACTCCTTTTTCAGCGTTGTATTCCATTTTATTTTCTTCACTGATGGCGTAGTTGTTGAACATTCCGTTGATGTAAATAGGCTTTTTGCCATAATAACTCGGTGCGGAAAGACTAAAAAATACCCAAGCATAATCTGCTTCAATATCATTGTTTTGTGCTCCGATGTTTTTTACGATAAAATTCCCGTTGATGTCTGGATAATAAGTGTAAGGCACATTGGCTCTGGCTTGTGCTTGATACAGATAGGCGTTGTAAACACCACCTTTAGAATCTACTCTGGCAATACTGTTGTTGGCAGCGCGAATGTCTTTGTTCTCAAAAAATAAATACTCATTTCCGGCCCAAAATTGGGTTTCCGAATCATATTTATAAATTAAATCGTTTCCTATGGTGTATTGTGGTTTTACATTGGTAATGGCATTGTCAAATTTGTCGTTTTGCAAGAGCATGACTTTGACATTCTTTAGTGGGCTTTGGAAATTAATAGTAGCCGATTTTATAGCAAAATCCAAATTGTGTTTTTGATTGACAACCGATAAGTTTCGGGCTCTTCTAACTTGCATAGGAACACTCACTAAGTTTTCATAAAGGATGAATTTTTTGGTAAAAACCACTTCTTTATCATCATTTAAAATTTTGATTACGTAATTACCACTCACTCTGAATTGGGTAAACCGATTTGGGAATGACAATTTGTAATGAGAATACAATTGTAAAGTTGTCAATGAATTGGTGTAATCCTGAATTCTTTGGTCGTCAAAACCATTGATGTATTCGGCTTTGGCCAATTGTGAAGGATTCCAATCGTAATCGCAATGCGTTATGGTGTAATAATAATTGGCTTCATTGCCGTATAAATCATCAAAGTGTATTTGGAAACTGTCACCCAATTGAAATATAGGAATTGCATTTTGACCGTTTTGAATAAAACTAACGGTTTTAATGTTATATGGCGGTGCAATTTCTTTTTCGATTTGAGAAAAAATATTTCCCGAAATAAGAATAAATACAAAAAGGAGTTTGCTCTTTTTAAACATGGTCTTTATTTTTCGAATGGTAAATATAATAATTATTAACACATGAATTGTGCCGTTTGTTTTCATTAGAAATAGTAACGCTAATATTTCGTTAAATATATTTTTGAAAGTGTTTAATTTATTAGTTTCACAATAAATGTAATCTTTATCCGTTATAATTTTTATAAATATCAAAAACTAAACTTTTATGAAACAAATTTTAAAATCGGTACTGTTTCTTTTAGTCTTCCCAGCGTTCAGTTTTGCGCAGGATTTAAAAGGAACAGCTGCAATTCCCTTTGATGCTGATGTCAGAAAAGGAACCTTGAAAAACGGTCTGACTTACTACATCAGAAAAAACTCAAAACCTGAAAACAAAGTCGATTTAAGACTGGTAATCAATGCAGGTTCAATTCTAGAAAACGACGACCAACAAGGATTGGCGCACTTTATGGAACACATGTGTTTTAATGGAACGAAACGTTTTCCTAAAAATCAATTGGTAGATTATTTGCAAAGTATCGGGGTGAAATTTGGTCAACATTTAAATGCTTACACAAGTTTTGATGAAACAGTTTATTTCCTTCCGATACCTTCTGATGATGCAGGAAAATTGGAGAAAGGATTTCAAATTATTGAAGATTGGGCTTTCAACGCCAATTTAACACCGGAAGAAATTAACAAAGAAAGAGGTGTAGTATTAGAAGAATATCGTCTCGGATTGGGTGCCGATAAGAGAATGGAAGAAAAGTACATTCCGAAAATGATGTACAATTCACAATATGCCAATCGCCTTCCAATTGGTAAAAAAGAAATCTTAGAAAACTTTACTCATGATAAATTAACCAGCTTTTACAAAGATTGGTACAGACCAAATTTGATGAGCGTAATTGTAGTTGGAGATATTGATGTTACTGAGATGGAACAAAAAATCAAAGACCATTTTGAAAGCTATCAAAATCCTAAAAATGAAAAGCCGAGAAAAACTTTTGAAGTGCCAAATCACAAAGAAACATTAGTCTCTATTGAAAGCGATAAAGAAGCTGATCAGACCCAAATACAAATACTTTATAAAGATTATGGTGTGCCTAAAAAAGTAATTACGGTTGATGACTTAAAAGAAAATATGCTTGAAGGTTTGTTTGCCACTATGTTAAATAACAGGTTGAATGAATTGACTAATTCACCAACGCCACCCTTTACTTATGGTTTTACCTATCACGGAGGCACATTTGCCCGAAATAAAGAAGCGTTCCAATCTTTTGCCATGATTGATGAATCCAAACAATTACAAGCTTTAAAAGTATTGGTTTCGGAAAATGAAAGAGTGAAGAAATTTGGCTTTACTGCCGGTGAATTCGAAAGAGCCAAATCGGAAATTTTAGCCAGAAGCGAAAGCAGCTATAAAGACAGAGACAAAAATGAATCAGAAGATTACGTGTGGCGATACCAATCTCATTTTTTAGAGCAAGCACCAGTGCCTAATGCAGAATGGTCATTTAATGCTACTAAAAATTTGTTGCCAAAGATTAATTTAAGCGATGTGAATGCCTTGATTAAAGAGTATTTGAAAGATGATAACCGAGTAATCGTAATCACTTCACCTGAAAAAGAGGGTTTGAAAAAAGTAACTGAAAAAGAAGTTTTAGCTGCGATTGCAGTTAATGCGTCTGAATTGAATGCCTATGAAGACAAAGCTATTGCCAGCAGTTTGTTGCGCAATCCGGTAAAAGCGGGTACAGTGGTTAAAAAAGAAACCAATGATAAAATCGGAGCCACTACTTTAACTTTATCAAATGGCGCTAAAGTAACCTACAAGAAAACCGATTTCAAAAACGATGAAATTTTATTGGAAGCAATTAGTTTTGGTGGTACCAATTTGTATTCTAATGAGGAAATTAAAAAAACACAATTTGCTAATGGAGGATTAACCGAAGCCGGTTTTTCCGGTTTAGACCAAAATGATATCAACAAGTTTATGGCCGGTAAAATTGCCGATGTAACACCGTATATCAGTAATACAACCGAAGGGTTCAGAGGAAGTACAACGCCAAAAGACTTAGAATATGCATTCCAAATGTTACATGCGTATTTTACGGATATGAATTTTGACGCAGCAGCTTTTGAAGGTTTCAAACAAAAACAATCGAACTTTACAGACAACATGATGTCGCAACCTAATTTCTATTTTCAATCAGAATTTTATTCTTATTTGAACAAAGAAAATCCAAGATGGAACGGATTGGTTCCTACCGCTGAAAAATGGGCGGCAACTGATTACCAATTGGCTTATAAAAAATACAAAGAACGTTTTGCCAATGCTGGAGATTTTGAATTTTTCTTCGTTGGAAATGTAGATGACGCTGCTATGGAAGATTTTGCCAAAAAATATATCGCTTCCTTGCCTTCAAACGGTACTAAAGAAACACCAAAAGATTTAGGCTACCGTTTGTTAAAAGGGGATATCAAAAAAGTGGTAAACAAAGGTAAAGACCCAAAAAGTAATGTGACTATTATGTTCTATGGAGATGCAGTTTATTCTCCAAAAGAATCAGTGGCTTTGACAGCTTTAGGTGAAGTTTTGAGCATAAAATTAATTGAAGAGTTAAGAGAAAACGAAAGCGGTGTTTATGGTGTAAGTGCTCGCGGAAGTATGAATAAAGTGCCTTATGGTTCTTATAATTTCAATATTAGTTTCCCGTGCGGCCCAGAAAATTCAGAGAAGTTGACCGCTTCAGCTTTGGCCGAATTGGATAAAATTATCAAAAATGGTCCGGAAGAAAAAGATGTAAACAAATACAAAGAAGCCGAGGCTTTAGAATATAAAAAGAAGATTAAAGAAAATCGTTATTGGATGTCTAATTTCACACGATCGTTTATGAATGGTTCAAGCCCTGAGGATATTTTAATAGCTTCTGAAAAAGTAAAAGCAGTAACTACTAAAGAAATTCAGGATGTGGCTGTGAAATACTTAACCAAAGATAAAACTATCGGGATTTTAATGCCGGAATAATTTTTTAGTTAATACCCTAAAAGCCATCATGCTGCATAGTATGGTGGCTTTTTTTATTTAAAACAAACCGGAATAATTTCGCCTTTGGCCAAACAATATTTTTCGACTAATTCAGGAGCAATTTTATGAGTATAATCTTCTTCTATTACAGTAAAACCAATGCTTCTCAACTTGTCGAAATAATCTCTTCCATAAACTCTTACGTGGTCGTATTGTCCGAAGATTTTGGCGCGTTCTTTTTGGTCAACAATACTATCATCCGAAAAAGTTGTAGCTCTTGATAAGTCTTGCGGAATTTGGAAAATCCCCATTCCGCCGGGTTTTAATACGCGATACAATTCCTGCATGGCTTTGGTGTCATCCGGAATATGTTCTAAAACGTGGTTGCAAAGAATTAAGTCGTACGCATTGTCATCAAAAGGCAAGTTGCAGATGTCTGCTTTCACATCGGCTAAAGGAGAAAGTAAGTCGGTAGTGGTATAATCGATGTTGGTTTGCTTTTTGAAACGCTTGTAGAATTCTTGTTCGGGTGCAAAGTGCAATACTTTTTTCTTGGTGGTTGCCGTAAAAAAATCAGTTTCATTTTGCAAAAATAGCCAAAGCAAACGATGTCTTTCCAGCGAAAGTGTGCTTGGTGACAGGACGTTATTTCTTTGATTCCCGTAGCCATAAGGCAAAAACATGCGGAAACTTTGACCGTCAATCGGGTCAGTGAATCGACTTCCTTTTAATAAAAAAGCCAAGATGGGACGAACCACAATACTTAAACGAATCAGTATCGGTCTTGGGATGGTATTTAATATGAACTTGAATAATTTTTTCATGTTTGTTTTAAAATTGTTTCACTGAGATACACGGAGTTTTATAGAGATTCACAGAGAATTTAATTTATTTATTTCTATTTCTCAGTGTATCTCTGTATCTTCTTTGTGTACTTAAATAACCAAAGGCTGTCTTCTAAATTCATCTTCTTCATTACTCTCAATCCCAAGGGCTTTGTAGATATAAGCAAAAGTGGATAACAATTCAGGTTTGCCATCAACCAGAGCTATATCGTGCTCGAAATGCGCGCTTGGTTTTCCGTCGGCAGTTAAAATTGTCCAACCATCTTTGAGTTGTTTGATGTTTTTGGTACCCATGTTAATCATAGGTTCGATAGCCACAACCATTCCTTCTACGAATAATTTTCCGCGACCGCGTTTGCCGTAGTTTGGCATTTCGGGATCTTCGTGCATTTTTTGTCCTAAACCGTGTCCAACCAATTCACGAACTACACCATAACCATGCGCTTCGGTGTATTTTTGAATGGCATTCCCCACATCTTCTACACGATTCCCGATTTTGAATTCTCGAATCCCAACGTACAGACTTTCTTTGGTGACTTGTAAAAGTTTTTTCACTTCGGGAGCGACTTCACCAATCTCAAAAGAGTAGGCGTGGTCACCGTAAAATCCGTTTTTCAAGGCGCCACAATCTACCGAAATCACATCGCCTTCTTGTAACGGAATATTGTTTGGAATACCGTGTACGACTTGTGCATTCGGACTCATACAAAGTGAGTTAGGAAAGCCATACATGCCCAAAAATCCTGGTTCAGCACCGTGGTCTCTGATGAAGGCTTCAGCTAATTTGTCTAAATATAAAGTGGTCACTCCGGGTTTGATTTCGGAGGCTATCATGCCTAAAGTTTTAGAAACGATTAGGGCACTTTCGCGCATCAATTCGATTTCTTCTCTTGTTTTTTGGATAATCATCTGCTGTAAATTAACTACGTTCTGTTTGGCTTAATGCCTTCTGGTGAGGTTGCAAAAGTAATTATTTTAGCAATACTTATTCAGGATTCGCCATGATTTTAAACAGAGTAGCATTTGAATCTAAAAATCGGTTTTCGAGTAGTAATTTTGAAAGTTGGGCCGTAACCAAATTGTTCTCCCGAGAATTGATTAAAAAAATGGAGCTTTCTCCAAAAGAAAAAAGCCGTTCTTCTGAAGCCAACATAATGCTGTAATCGGCAACCAGACTTTCAATTAATTGCTGCTGTCTTTCCAAGGAAGCGATTTCGGTTTGCTGTGCTTTGATTTTGTTTTTTAATTGTACTCTTTCCAAATCTAAATCGAATTTTACGTCTTGTAATTTGTATTTAGCCAACTGTAAACTCCCGCGCTCTTTGCGCAAAAACACCGGAAAGGAAAAATTCACACCCACTTTGTAATCCTGAAATCGGTAATTGTCAAAGTAACTCGGTTCGGATAAATAAGAATAACCCAAGTCAATTTTAGGCAAAAGCATATTGGCTTTGAGTTTTCGCTCTATTTCGAGCATTTCAATTTTATTTTCAAGGGCATTGATTTTCGGATGGTTCTCTATAGATGGATTGGCCAACATCAAATCATTTGTCCGCAAAGTTTCTTTGATGGTCGTTGCCAAATTTTCTTCAGGAACCATATCGTCTTGCAATTCGAGCGGAACATTATTCTCTAACCAAAGAAAGTTGGACAATTCCAATTGGGCTTTAGCCAATTTCAATTTGGATTCTTCCAAACTCAGCTTTCGGTTTCTAACGATGATACCGGCTTCAACACTGTCAATTGCCGGTTTGTCGCCTTCTTCAATGGATGTTGTAATGCCTTTATAACGCACTTCGGCATTGGTCAAATAGTTTTGGTACAAAGTGACTTCATTGAAATTTCGCTTCCAGTTAAAATAAGCCACCGAAGCATCATGCAATACAGCTACCGCCATTAAATTACGTTCGGCCTGACTCAATTTGATTTGAATTTTGGCTTTGCGCAAATCGGCCATGCGTTGGTTGATGAATAATCCTTGTCCTAACGGAATTGCAATCCCAAGCGATGTCAGCCCTTGATTCGGAACAGTATTTTCCGGATTCAGATAAATGCCGTCATTGTTGTCAAAACCGGCTTTGATTTCTACACCATACCATGTTGGGATTTTAAAACTGCTATTCAATATCGAATAATATTCGTTGTCTTTGAATTTTTTCTGTTCAAAATCGACTTCAATTTTAGGATCAAAACCACCTCGCGCCATCATCAAATTGGCTTGTGCCTGATTGAGTTCTAAGTTGGCACTTTTGACCAATGGATGGTATTTTTTGACATACCCTAAAAACTCATTATAACCCAGCTCCTTGGTTGCACTTTGGCTCCAAAGTGATATGCTGAAAAATAAAAAACCTAACACTATACATTTCATTACTTTTTGTCTTTTTGAAGGTTGTTTTTGGGTTGGTAATAATTTGGTGGAAAACCGTTAAGCGTTCGCCAAATTTCAAACCAAACCGGTACGTTGTCTAATAGCGCTAAAGTTTGTGCGCCCGAACCAATACTGACTTGATTTGGCCAAGGCACCTCGTTTTCATCAGGAGCAATTAAGACTCTGAATTTTCCGTTATCACTGATGAAATTTTCGATGGCTACAATTTTCCCACCATAAGTACCATAGGACATATTGGGCCAACCCGAGAAAACAATGGTTGGCCAGCCGTCAAACCAAACCCTTACTTTTTCGCCTTTGTGCAGTAGCGGTAAGTCGGTTGGCGACACGAAAGTTTCTACGGCAATATCATATTTTGCCGGCATAATGCTCACGATTTGTGTGCCTTCCTTTATCGTTTCACCAATGCCAGATTGTAGAGTTCTATTCACATAACCACTTTGCGGCGCCTTGATGTAATACATGCCATTTCGAATTTGGTAATTGGTGTATTGGTTTTGGAGTTTGTTGACTTGCGCTTCGGTGTCGTACTGACTGCTCAGTGCTGTATACTGGTCACTTCTGGCTTTTTGTTCTTTTTCGTTGTACTCGGCGATAATCCGATTGACTTCTACTTTGGCATTTATCAATTCGTTTTCACTGGCCAAAAACTTATTTTCTTGTGTGATAATTTTAGCTTCGGTTTCTTGTAATTTTAAACGTTTTTCTTCCACATCGGTCATGGGTTTTAAGCCTTCTTTGTTGAGCGCTAAGGAACGATTGAATTGGGTAGTAGCAATTTTAATTTGGGTTCTGACGGCAACCAAATCCATGCTGTCGCTTTTTACTTTCAGCCTTGATTGTTTGATTTTATTTTGGGCTTGTTGCAACTTTAATTGGCGTTCGTTTTGAATGGCTGCAATTTGGGCTTCAAGCGAAGTTACTTTACCACCATAGGATTTTCCGGCCATTTCTTTGGCTTTGAGTTGGCTTTCGGTATTGTTCACCAAGTTAGGGTCTAAATAATCTTCTTTGGTTTCTGAAATAAAAAGAATGGTATCTCCTTTTTTTACAAAATCACCTTCTTTGACATACCATTTTTCAATTCGACCCGCAATGGCCGTATGAATGGTTTGCGGTCTTTGGTCAGGTTTTAAAGTAGTAACCGCTCCGGTTCCGGAAATGTTTTGTGTCCAAGGCAAAAATAAAATTAGTAAACCCAACAGCGAAACACCAATTATGATTTTGTTCAAAATTTTGTAGTGCGGTCGGTTGCTCAGCGTTTTAAACGTGCTGTATTTTTCTATGCTTTCGCCAATTCGGTTGTTGTTTGAAATGTTTAGCATCGCAATTATTTTTTGTTATCGTTAATGATTTTTCCGTCACGCATGGTGATTTTGCGGGTGCATTTTTGTTCCCAATAGTTATTTTTTGAGGAAACAATTAAGGTCCAATGGTTCTCATTTGAAGTAATAAAATCTATAACTTCTTTGGCAGCAGCATCATCCATTTTATCCAAAGCATCTTCATAGAAAAGAATTTTCGGTCTGTTAATAATGCTTCTAGCCAATAGAATTTTTTGTGCATTCGAAGAGGACAATTGCTTGCCTTCGGGATAAATTTTGGTGTCCAAACCTTTGGGTAAAGATTTAATGAAATCACCCAATTTCACACTTTCTATAGCCCATTTTAAATCTTCTTGACTAATTAAAGGGTTGTTGAAAGTGATGTTTTCTAAAATGGTACCTTCAAAAGGTGTTTCACCTATGATAATTGTACTGATTTGTGTTCGGTATTGTTCTAAGTCGATTTTTCGATAAGTATCATCATTGATGTAAAACGAACCTGTAGTAGGTTGTAATAATCCGGAAAGAATGCGAATCAATGTTGTTTTCCCCGAACCGTTTAGTCCTTCTAAATATATTTTTTCCGATTGTTCTATGGTTAGATTTATTTTTTCTAAAACATAATCGCTGGCATCCGGAAACTTATAATTTAAGTTTTCTGTGGCCAATTGAATATTGGTATAACAATAATCTGCTGTTTTTGATGAGGTTTCTTCTATTTCTAAGTCGGTGATTTGCCCTATTTTCTCCACAGCGGTCAAAACATCATAAAGTGTTTCTAAACCGACTACAATTTTTTCTACGGAATTGATGACTAATAATATGATGATTTCCGCAGCTACGAACTGTCCGATATTCATTTTTTGGTTCAAAACCAAATAACCGCCAATCAACAATAATCCTGCAGTGATGATGATTTTAAAAACAATCAATTGGGTGAATTGTCTTTTGATAATACTAAAGTGTCTTTCGCGATACGACAAGTACTCGGAAACCAAACGGTCATTTTTGGTTAAGGCAAAATCAAAATTGGAAGATTTCTTAAAACTAAAATTGTTTCGAGCCATTTCTTGTAGCCAACTCACAACTTTATACTTGTATTTTGATTCTTTTAAGCTGCTGGACAAGCCTGAATTATAGGAAAACCTAAAGATTACATAAAGCAAGATGATCAAGAAAATCCCAAAGAAGATAAAGAACGGATGGTATAGCGATAATAGAATAATCCCGAATACAATTTGCAAAAGCGCAGAAGAAAAGTCAATCAGCAATTTAGAAGCTCCTTTTTGGATAGTCAAAGTATCAAAAAAGCGATTGGCCAATTCCGGTGGATATTGGTTGTGTAGTGCTTCGGTTTTGATTTTTGGCAAACGAAAACCAAATTCAAACGACGAACGAATAAATATTTTTTGTTGCAAATTCTCTGTAATGCGCAATTGCATTAATGATAAAATGCCAACCAATGCCACGCCGGCGATGACAATAAATACCAAAACAATCCAAGAAATACTCACTCGCCCTGATTGTATTAAGTTGATAATCGCTTGAATACCTAAGGGTAATGACAAGCTAACTAGTCCGGCGAAAATGGCGTAAAAGAACACTTGAGAAATGTCTTTTCGATCCAATTTCAGTAGGTTTATTAATCTTTGTGATGCGGTTATTGCCATAATTATTTACTTAAAGTTTTTTGGGCCAAATCAATATAAAATTGGGTTGGCGAATTGTTCTCATTACAATTGGTTATGGTCTTCAAATGGTCTTTTAAAAAATGTTGGTGTAGCGAACCTTCCACTATAGAAGAAGCCAAACTTTTAGCAAAAGCATACTCCGGATTTACTTCTTGGATGATTTCGATGATTCTATTAATTACACGCTTATAGACTAAAAAGAACCCTTCTTTATTTTCCTCATCAACCTCTTTA
>JBDLVY010000047.1:0-11741 GCA_039804545.1 Bacteroidota bacterium
GCCGATTTGCACAATGACATGATGGATGATGTGAAGATTATTTTAGCAGAATACCGTTTGGCTCTCAAAAGAAATAGTGCCGACAGAAAAATTTAACTACACTACCCATGAAGAATAAATCTTATATTGGATTATCGTTTATTATTTTGGTTTTCGGTATAATTTTTATTCCGAAAATCATGACCCGAATAAAAAGTGGTACTGTTGTTCAAGGTGACCGAATCGATGCAGTTTCCAATCATAAAAGTGCAGACAATGGCTTGCGAATAATTGGTCCGGCACCAAGCTTTGAATTGACGGATCAAAACAATAAAAAAATCACTAATGACAGCTACAAAGGGAAAGTATATGCTTTAGAGTTCTTCTTTTCCACTTGTCCTTCTATTTGTCCGATTATGAATAAGAATATGGTCAGTATTCAAAATGAATTTTTTGGCAATCCAAATTTCGGAATTGCTTCCATAACCATCAATCCTGAGTATGATACCGTTGGTGTTTTGAAAGAGCATGCAGACCTTATCGGAGTGAAATCATCTAATTGGCATATGCTCACCGGTGATAAAGACTATATTTTTAATTTAGCCAATAAAGGCTTTAATTTATATACAGGAGAAAACAAAAAAGCTTCTGGTGGTTTTGAACATTCAGGCCTATTCGCCTTGATTGATAAAGAAGGCAACATCAGATGCAGAAATGATAAATTTGGCAATCCGATTTTGTATTATGACGGCTTGGAAAAAGAAGGTGTAAAAGCCATAACAGAAGATATTAAAAAACTATTAAATGAATAATCAAGACAAACCATCTTTAGAGAAAAAATTCAAAGGCTCAATTATTGCGGTTTCTATTATCATTCCGATTGCAGTAGCTGTTTTGTTTACGGTTAAGTTAAAAGACTTTGGGATCAATATAGAACCATTAAGTTTTTTACCGCCTATTTATGCTTCAATTAACGCGCTTACTGCTTTGCTTTTAATTATGGGTGTAATGGCTATTAAAAACGGCAACAGAAAGGTGCACGAGAGATTAATGACTTTTGCTATTGCTTGCTCGGTGATTTTTTTGGTGATGTATGTGGCTTATCACATGACAGCTGATTCTACCAAATACGGAGATATTAATGCTGACGGACTTTTAGATGATACCGAAATAACCAATGCCGGTTTTATGCGAAACGTTTACTTTTTTATCTTGATTTCGCATATTATTCTGTCGGTTGCGATTATTCCTTTGGTGTTGTTTACTTACGTAAGAGCTTTAGCTGAACGTTTTGACAAACATAAAAAATTGGCCAAAATCACTTTTCCGCTTTGGTTGTATGTGGCAGTTACCGGTGTAGTGGTTTACCTGATGATTTCACCATATTATGCAAACTAAAGTTAAAAGGGATAAGAAAAAAGGGATATGTCAAAAATTAGTGTTGCTAACTTTTGCCTTTTGCCTTTTGCCTTTTGCCTCTTTTTCCCAATGCGCCATGTGTAGAGCTGCTTTGGAAAGTACCGGAGACAATAGTAAAGTAGCAGCTGTAAACGACGGGATTGTTTTTCTAATGGCTATTCCTTATATCATCGTAGCCGGAATTGGTTTTGTGGTTTATAAGATGTATTACAAAAAAAAGTAAATTGTGTTGTTCTCCATTGGAAACTGAACATTGCTAACAGAAGACAGAGCACCAATTCTATTCCATTCCATCGATTTTGACATTCATTTTCCCAGTGGTAGTGATAAATGCAATGATGGCTTTGTCTGTAACTTCTACTTTTTCAAATTCGAAATCATTCATTGTGCCGTTAACGAAAACACCTTTCATAGGCGAATAATTGCTCAAATAAGGCAACATGCTTTTTTTACCTTCATCCAAATTCTCTTTGATAGAATAACGACAGCTTTCCTGAATTTTTTTCAAAATAACACCTTGTAATAACCAGTTGGCGGTTCGGGTCAAAATGCCTTTGGAGTTCAGCACATAATCCATTTGGTCAAAATAAATTTCTTTGGTAACCGAGTTATAGTTGGGAATGCCCGATAAATAAATAGAACCGTTTATGCTGCCGCTCATGTCTAATTGAATAATGATTTTGCCGTCTTTTTGCCACATAGCAACATTTTCCACCATTATTTTTCGACTACCGGAAGCAAACTCTTTTCCTTTAAAATTAGCGGTAATGATTTGGGAAGCACTTTCATAGGTTGAAATAGCCGCTACGTTGGCTGAAAAGGTATTCGGAATTTTGGTCACCGCTTTGAATTGAATCGCCTCTCTGTCAAAAGTATTTTTGGGTTTTAAACCTACCATGGTTTGCATATTGCACTTCAATCCCAAATCCATTTTAATTTGACTTTTTTCCAAAACCGCATCGGTAACATACACCTCAATTGGGATGAGTTTGAACCACGTTTGGTATTGCTCGCTGGTTATAAATGGAGTACTCATATTCTGCAAAACAGCTAAAACATAAGGCTTAAAATCACAGGAATTTTCAATGGCTTCGTCTATCTTTTTAGCGACTTTCGATTTAAAAATGGAAAGCGTCGGATTGATGATATAAGTAATCGGAACATATTTTCCGGCGACTAAGATTGTTGGACTTTCAGACCATTCAAAATCTTCTATTTTTGAAGTAGTTGATAATTTCCAATTTGACAATTTTACATCGCTAATCATGGTAATTGTTCCGTTCAAATTTATTTCTCGAGTATCATTCAATCCCATAAAATCAGTGCCGTATTTTATTTTGGCCCAAATTTTTAATGGCATAATGGTTTCAATCTTGCCATTTTTTTCAATAAGCTTAATCGGAGCGGTTTTCCATATTTTCATTTCTGTTTTGTCATCCGCCAAATTAGAATCGTCAAAAATTTGACCGTTCAAGGTTTTGTTCAATTGGCTTTCTATTTCCTTCAAAGAAATTTCCAAAGGCATGTTTACAAAAGAAGTCTTCGTTTTAAAAACCATCGGCGCATCATTGGAAGGAACTGGTTTTAATGCTTCAATTTTTTGGGTAGTAGAACAGCTGTTCAACAGCAATGAAAACAGGAACAAGAAAAGAATCGATTTTAGGGCTGACATAAACGAAATATTTTTTTGTCAAAAATAAATGTAAAATTTGTAAACGACTGTAACATTATTAAAAAAATAGAGTCTAAAACAGTGAGTTTGTTTTTAAGAAATCAAAGCCAAAAATAATATCTTTGTTAATGCAAGAAATTAAGGTTTCACAACCTACCTTACTATGAAATTACCATTAAAAAAACATTTTTTACTCGCCATTGTTTTGTTCCTTGGATTTAGTTCCTTGGCACAAACCAAAAAATGGACGATACAGGAATGTGTCGAATATGCTTTAAAAAACAATATTTCCATCAAACAATCGGAGTTAGACGTAAGATTGGCGGACATTGACAAGAAAGCAGCAGTCGCGAGTTTCTTCCCCAATGTTAATGCCAGCAGTTCCCATTCTTGGAGTATTGGTGCCAATATTAATCCGGTGACCAATGCCCGTGAAAATCAAACCACGCAGTTTACCCAAATGAGTTTGAGCTCGAGCGTTGATATTTACAATGGGTTACAAAATCAAAATCGGCTTAGAAGAGCCAAATTGAGCCAGTTAGCGGCGCAATACCAACTGACCAAAATGCAGGATGATATTTCCTTGTTTGTGGCCAATGCTTATTTGGATATTTTATTCAACCGAGAAAATTTAAAAGTACAACAAGGCCAATTGACCAATGACGAAAAGCAATTGGTTCGTTCCAAAGAGTTAGTCGATGCCGGAATGGTGCCGCGCGGTGATCTATTAGACATGAAAGCTACGGTTGCTGCCGACAAACAAAAAGTAGTGGCTGCCGAAAATGCGCTTTTAATTTCTAGATTGAGTTTGGCGCAATTGCTTCGTTTGGAAGATTTTGCCAATTTTGATATAGCTGAGGTTGATATGGAAGCCAAAGCAAGTCCGGTAATGTCTGAAACACCAGAAGCAATTGTCAGCAAAGCCAATGAAGTTCGGGTAGAAATTAAAATAGCCAAAGCCAATCTTGATTTGGCCGAAAGAGATATCAAAATTGCCAATGGTGCTCTTCAGCCCAGTTTGTCTTTAGGGTATAATTTTGGTGCCAATGCCAGTTATTCTGATAGAATTATCGGAGTTGATTCTAATGGTGTACCCATTTTAGCCGGACCGCTACCGGTTTTTGATCAGTTTAGTGATAACAAAGGACATAACTTCGGGTTGCAATTGAATGTGCCTATATTCAATGGCTTTTCAGCAAAAAATAATGTGGCGCGTTCGAAAGTGGCTTATGAAAGATCTAAAAATGCTTTTGACCAGGCCAAACTGGATTTGGAAACCAATGTCTATAAAGCCATCACCGACACCAAAGGCGCACTCAATACTTATGAAGCTTCGATTGCTACCTTTGAAGCCAGAGAAGAAGCGTTTAATTATGCTAAAGAAAAGTTTGCTGTTGGAATGATGAATACTTTCGATTACAACCAGGCGCAAACTTTGTACATCAATTCTCAATCGGATGTGATACGTGCCAAATACGATTACATTTTTAAAACCAAAGTGGTAGAACTATATTTTGGAATCCCAATCATTCAAAAACAATAAATCATGTCAAAAAAGAAACTATATTGGTTAGGCGGAATAATTGTATTGCTTTTAGCAGTATTAGTCGTTTTAAAGAAACAAGGCGTAATCGGTGCCGAAGATAATATTACTGAAGTAGAAACTGCCAAAGCAGACGAAATCACCATTATCGAAACGGTTTCGGCTACAGGTAAAATCCAACCGGAAATTGAAGTTAAAATATCTTCCGAAGTTTCGGGAGAAATTATCGACTTGCCTGTAAAAGAAGGCCAAGTGGTAAAAAAAGGACAGCTTTTGGTAAAGATTAATCCTGATTTGTACACTTCGGGATACAACAGAACCATTTCTAATTTGTCGGGAACCAAAGCCGGTTTGAGTCAGGCCGATGCTACGTTTAAAGAAGCCAAAGCCAGTTATGAAAGAAGTAAAACCCTTTTCGATAAAGGTATTATTTCCAAATCGGAATGGGACAAAGCCATCGCTGCTTTTGAAAATGCCAAAGCCAGTAAAGAATCGGCTTATTACAACGTACAAAGCGCTAATGCCACCGTTAAAGAGGCCAAAGACAACTTGGGTCGAACTACCATTTATTCACCGGCTGACGGTACTATTTCTTCTCTTGGGGTTGAATTAGGCGAAAGAGTTTTGGGAACCCAACAAATGACCGGAACGGAAATCCTTCGCGTAGCCAATTTGGATAACATGGAAGTAGAAGTCGATGTAAACGAAAATGACATCGTGAAAATCAGCATTGGCGACAGCACCAATATCAGTGTTGATGCTTATTTGAAGAAAGAATTCAAAGGAATAGTAACGAGTATTTCCAATTCGGCGAGTACTGCTACTACAGCAGACCAAGTGACCAATTTTAAAGTAAAAGTTAGAATCCTTAAAGAATCTTACCAAGATTTATTAGAAGGCAAACCAGCTAGTTTTTCTCCGTTCAGACCAGGAATGACCGCAACGGTTGACATCATTACCACCAGAAAAGAGAAAGTAATTGGTGTGCCGATCAGTTCGGTTTTGGTGAAATCAGATACAACTGCTACCAAAATATACGAAGTCAAAGAAGAAAGTGAAGACCAAAAAGTAACCGCCAAAAGCGATAAAAAGTTCGAGTGTGTTTTTGTTAAAGAAGGCAATAAAGCCAAAATTAGAGTTATCAAAACCGGTATTCAGGACGACACCAATATTGAAGTGGTTTCGGGTTTGAAAAAAGGCGATGTGGTGATTATTGGACCTTATACTACTGTAACCAAAGACTTGAATTCGGGAGACAAAGTGAAGCTTAAAAATGATGCGGATAAAAAGAAAGAAAAATAAATCTTGGCTTACATACTCAACATAGAAACTGCCACCAAGAACTGCTCGGTGTCTTTGGCTAAAGACGGACAAACCGTTTTGTGCAAAGAAATAGCAGAGCAAGGGTATTCTCATGCCGAAAAACTACACGTTTTTATTGAAGAAATTTTAAAGGAAAGTCAGGTTGATTTCCGCGAAATAAGAGCCATAGCCGTCAGCAAAGGTCCAGGTTCTTACACCGGTTTGCGAATTGGAGTGTCTACAGCCAAAGGCTTATGTTATGCGCTCGGAATTCCGTTGATTGCGGTAGACACTTTGGCCGTTTTGGCCCAAAAAGTAACCCAAGAAGATGGCTTAATTATTCCGATGATTGATGCCCGAAGAATGGAAGTGTATAGCGCGGTTTTTGATGCTAATCATAAAAAAATAATGGAAGTTCAGGCCGAAGTTTTAACTGAAAACAGTTATGCTGATATTGCTGAAACCATTTATATTATAGGTGATTGTCAGGAAAAATGCCAAACCGTTTTGACAAAAAATAACTTTGTGTTTATACCTGAAATTGTATTTCCTTCCGCCAATGAAATGAGCCCAATCAGCTTTGAAAAATTTACTAAAAATGACTTTGAAGACGTGGCTTATTTTGAGCCGTTTTATTTGAAGGATTTTATGTTGACTAAGAAAAATTAGGCCTTCGAAGCTTCTCTTACATAAGGTTGGGTTACTATGTTTGCCGCATCAAACGCTTCTTTACAATTTTCCAAAATATCCGAAGTCATTCCTCCAAAATCTGCATTTTTTGCCCAAGGATTGATGGCTAAAATGATAGCAGAATCGGTTAAATTTTTAACAGCTACAGTTGGTGCCGGATTTTTCAAAACTTTCGGATGGTCTTGCATTACTTGCATTACGATGTCTTTAGCGTTTTTGATGTTGGTGTCATAAGAAAGAGAAAAAACCAAATCTGCTCTGCGATTGCCTTGCATCGAATAATTAATAATTACCCCATTAGACAAAATACCATTGGGAACAAAAATCGTTTGGTTGTTTCCGGTGATTAATTTGGTGACAAATATTTGAATTTCAAGAACAGTTCCAATTACGCCTTGTGCTTCGATGGTATCGCCAACGCGAAAAGGTTTGAATAATATAATCAGCATACCGCCGGCAAAATTGGAGAGTGAACCTTGTAATGACAAACCAATTGCCAAACCCGCTGCGCCCAAAATCGCGACAAAAGAGGAAGTTTCTATCCCTAATTTGGAAATGAAAGTCACGAATAACAAAATGCGCAAAGCCCAAAGTAAACTATCGGCTAAGAATTTAGATAATGTTGGGTCGAGTTCCCTTTTTACCATTATTTTTCGCACCAATCGATTCATAATTCGAATGGCATACAAGCCAACAAATAGAATGATTAAGGCCGAAATTAACTTGGGCGAATAATCGATTAAAAGTTTGGTAAATTGTTCAACGTATTCGGTAAATGAATGAATGGAAAGCGAGCTGTTCATAATCTTATTCTAAAAAAAATCCCGAGAGAATCGGGATAATTAGTGATTGCAAAAATAATGTTTTAAAATTAATCGGTGTCTTCTTCTAGGCGATTTATCGTTATTTTACTGATGATTTCTTGTAAGTCAGCGGTTGGTAAATCACAGGTTTTATTTTGGCACAAATACAGTAAAGTTTGATTTTCAACAAAACGACTGTCTAAAAACGGAAGTTTTGATTCACAAATCGTTCCGGCAATTATGATATTTGGCAAATATTTTTGGTTGATTAGGGGCAAATAATTCAAAGCTTTTTCCCCACAAATGGCCAATTCTTTATTTTGATTCGAATAGTTTAAAAGTACATTCAGCCAATTGGAAAATGCCGAAGGATAATCTATCGTTGGAATAATGTTTTGCACCATTTGTGCAGCAATTGATTCGTAGTAGCTATGGTTGAAATAAATGCCTAATCGGAATAAATTACTTGCCATAACTGAGTTGGCCGCTGGAATGACATTGTCTTCCACTTCAAAATGTGAGGTGATTAACGCCTCGTCTGTTTTAGAAGTAAATGAAAAGAATTCGGCTTTTTCATCATAGAAATGATCAAAACAATAATCCGTCAATTGTTTGGTATTTTGCAACCATTGTTCATCTAAAGTTACTTCATACAAACTAATAAACATTTGAATCACCTGAGCATAATCCTCTAAATAAGCGTTGATGGTGGCTTTAGCTGCGCCTCGAGTACCGTTTTTATAGGTTCTTAGCAAATGGCCTTCTGGTGACCATAGATTTTTAGTCATGAAATGAGCATTTTGCAGTGCAATGTCTAAATATTTTAGATTGCCTAAAGCTTTGTAAGCATCGATAAAACCTTTGCCCATAATGGCATTCCATGAAGTGAGACATTTGTCGTCGAGTCTGGGTTTGCTGCGCTTTTCCCTTTCTGAATAAAGTTTTTGTTCCCAAGATTTTTTCTTTTGTGCCAATGTTTCTATGGCAATGTTTTGCTTTTCGGCAATTTGTGCCAAAGATTGATTTTGAATCAAAACATAATGGCCATGTTCCCAATGCCCGAAATCGTTGATATTGAAAACTTGGGAAAACAAATCGAAATCATCTTCAAGTAATTGTTGCAGTTCTTCTTTGGTCCAAACATAAAACGCGCCTTCTTCCAGATGGTTTTTGGCATCTAAACTGTCGGCATCAAGTGCGGAATAGAAACTGCCTTCTGCGGTCAGCCATTCTTTTTCGACGAAAGTCAAAGTCTTTTCAATGACTTCTTTGTACAGTGGATTTTGGGTTAATTTGTAGGCATTGGCATAAAGCGAAACCAATTGGCCATTGTCATACAACATTTTTTCAAAATGCGGAACATGCCATTTCATATCCACAGAATAGCGTGAAAAGCCGCCGTCGATGGTGTCAAATAAACCGCCATAAGCCATTTTGGTTAATGTTAGGTTCGTGAAATCCAATAAGCTTTGGTTTTGGGTTTGGTAACCGTAACGCAGCAGAAATTCGTAATTGGTTGGCATCATAAACTTTGGTGCACGCGCCATTCCGCCAAAGTCCCAGTCGAAACTTTTTTGCCATTTTTCGACTAGTTTTTCTAAGCGGTCTAAATTGTGGTCAATGGACGAATTGGTTTTTGGAATGATGCTTATGGATTGCAGCCCTTCATGTAATTGTTGGGCGTAATCATAAATGGTTTCCGGATTTTGGGTATAAATTTCCTGAAGTTTCTCGAGCGAATTCATCCAGTCATTTTTTCTGAAATAGGTTCCGCCCCAAATGGGTCTGCCGTCGGGCAAAGTGACTACGTTCATAGGCCATCCGCCTTGGCCGGTCATGACTTGTACTGCTTTCATGTAAACAGCATCAATATCCGGACGTTCTTCTCGGTCGATTTTGAGGTTGATAAAATGCGTGTTCATTACGGCAGCGACTTCTTCACTTTCAAAACTTTCGTGTTCCATCACGTGGCACCAATGACAAGCGGAATAACCGATACTGATGATGATGAGTTTGTTGGTGACCTTGGCTTCTGCTAAAGATTTTTCGTTCCAGGCTTTCCAATGTACGGGATTGTTGGCGTGTTGGAGTAGGTATGGACTCGTTTCTAAATGTAGTTCGTTCATAGTGATAAATTAGCCCCGATTGTAGTGAAAATCCTCGAAGAGATTGTAACGAAAAGCGGGAAATAGCTCCTAAAAATTGGATAAAAAAAGCGCCCTATTCAGACGCTTAAAGTTAGTTTTTTATTTTGAATAAATGTTAACCGTTTAAGGCTTCTACCACGATGTCTTTGTCGTTTAGCATGTCTTTCAACATGTTTTCGATGCCGTTTTTGAGGGTGAAAGTAGAAGAAGGACAGCCGTTGCATGAACCTTGCAGTACTACTTTTACACGTTTGTCGGTTTCATCATAAGAATCAAAAAGAATGTTTCCGCCATCGGCAGCTACGGCCGGTTTTACGTATTCTTCTAAGATATTGATGATTTGCTGGGAAGTCACATCGAGATGGTCAAAATTTTTGATTTGTTGTTTTTCTTGTTTGGCATCATTTACCACCATCGTTTCATCTATAACAGTTCCGCCGTTTTCGATGAATTGTTTGATGAATGTGCGGAGTTCAAGTGTGATTTCGTCCCAAGTAGTGCTTTCGTATTTGGTCACCGAGATGTAATTTTCGGTAATAAAAATTTCTTTTACATAATGAAATTTGAACAATTCCTGTGCTAAAGGAGAGGCTTGAGCTTCGTCTATGTTTTTGAATTCGAAAGAAGATTTGGTCAGGCCTTTATTGACTACAAATTTAAGAGAAGCCGGATTGGGTGTGGTTTCTCCGTATACAGTGATGGCTTGTTTTTTGGTTTTATTTTCGCTGGATAAAACGATTACGCCACCGTTGTTTACAAAATTTTCAATTTGTTCAGCCACAGCATCTTGAACGTCAGCCCAATCTACTATGCTGAATCTTTCAATGGCGATAAAATTTCCGGAGATATATACGGTTTTCACGAAAGGCAAGTAAAAAAGCTGTTGTGCCAAAGGGGAATTTTTGGCTTCGTCGATATTTTTAAATTCAAAATTTTCGTTTTGAGTGATAAAATCGGGAAATTCGAATTTTATTATGGTTGGGTTTTGAGTTTCTTTTATAGAGATTTTCATCGGAACAGTGTATTTTTCTGCAAATTTAACAAAGTTATTTTCTGTGAATACTTATATTTGGAGAATTAAACAATAAATTAACAATAGTTCTTATTCCATTGATGGATAAGTCTTTCCAAAATTTCGTGTGCATGAAACGAATTTTACTTTTTATATCGATTTTTTTGTTGACTTTCAAATCGTTAGCTCAGCCGATAACTGTTGACAATACTACATATACGGTGCCGCAATTGGTTCAGGATGTTTTATTTTCTTCAGGGTCACTTGGGTCTTCTTGTGTAGGTACAATCAGCAATATTTCTTGGAGTACAGGAAGTGGTGCCAGTGATGGTAGTAGTTTTGGTTCTTCTAATGGTATAGGTTATTTTCAAAACACCAATCCGAATTTCCCTTTAAATTCTGGGGTGATTTTAAGTACCGGTAACGCTATGAATGCTCCGGGACCAAACACAACAACTTTGGGAGATGGAACAAATGCTTGGCTGGGCGATAATGATTTGTTTAACTATATTAATAATTTAGGGATTGACCCTTTGTTGACAGATTATAACAATGCAACGGTTTTAGAATTTGATTTTACTCCTTTGACCAATCAAATGAGTTTTGATTTCTTGTTTGCCTCAGAAGAGTATGGTACTTTTCAATGTGCCTATTCAGATTCATTTGCTTTCTTTTTGACCAATGTTACTGCAGGAACGCCAACTACAAATTTGGCTTTATTGCCTTCTACGAATACACCGATTTCTGTTGTTACCATCAGAGATGATGCAAATAATGCCAATTGTGCTTCTGCTAATCCGAGTTTTTTCGGTATTTATAATGGAGGAGCTAACGCTGCCAATGCTGCTACCAACTTTAATGGTGAAACCATATTAATGACAGCTAATACTACGGTTATTCCGAATAATGTATACCATATAAAATTAGTTATTGCCGACAGAAATGATAATTCCTATGATTCTGCAGTTTTTTTAGGTGGTGGTAGTTTTGATATTGGAACTGCTAGTTTGGCTGGTATAGACGAATTTGATGGTCTTGATGATTTTACGGGTCCGAATGCTATATGTGGATCAGAGACTTTGACCATTCAAGCAGGAGAAACTTCTATTTTAGGCGCTACCTATGAATGGACATTAGAAGGAAGTCCAATTCCGGGAGCGAATACTTTTACCCA
>JBDLVY010000048.1:0-10408 GCA_039804545.1 Bacteroidota bacterium
GTCGGACTTGGGGCAAAACGAACTCTAACAGGTCTAGACATTTCTCTAAAATTTTGTGCAAAGATAATCAGAAGTTGGAAGTTTTTCACCTGCTTTAAACGGTCATTTTCAGCACTTTTTCATTGGCAAATTTTTAACGTTGGTTATTCGCCAAAAATTGTACATTTATCGGTTATAAAAAAGATTGGCTAAAAAGTGGAAAAATCAACCCTTATTTATCAAAAGTTAGAAGACTTTATTCGGAAGTTTTATACCAATGAATTGCTGCGCGGAACCATATTTTTCGTTGGCTTAGGCTTGTTGTATTTTATTTTCACGCTTTTTGTGGAATATTTTCTTTGGCTGAAACCAACCGCCAGAACTATTTTATTTGCAGTATTTGTTGTTGTGGAATTGTTTCTGCTCTTGCGATTCATATTATTCCCGCTTTTCAAACTTTTTAAACTCCAAAAAGGAATTGATTACAACCAAGCATCAAACATTATCGGGAACCATTTCAGTGAAGTAGGCGATAAGTTGACCAACTTTTTACAATTGTCTCAAGACCAAAACAAATCCGAATTGCTTTTGGCTTCGATTGACCAAAAAGCCAATACTTTGCAGCCGATTCCTTTTAGCAACGCCATTAATTTAGGCAAGAATAAAAAATATTTACCATTAGCGGTTATTCCGATTTTGTTCTTCTTGTTTTTTTTGATTTCAGGCAAAGGCGATATTTTGTCCCAAAGTTTGAATCGTGTGGTCAATTTTAAACAACAGTTTTTACCGCCGGCACCATTCGAATTTGTCTTGGTGAATGACAATCTGCAAACCGAACAAAACAAAGACTTTTTGCTTAAAATGAAAACCGTTGGTAAAGTTTTTCCGGAGAACGCCATGATTTTTATTGGCGACGAAAGCTATTTTATGGAAAGCAATAAAGCTGGTGAATTTCAGTTCGTCATTCCAAAACCATCAGAAGATTTAGAATTTCATATCGAAGCGAATGACGTTTCATCTCATGATTTTGAATTAAAAGTAGTAACCGTACCATCAATTGCCAATTTTGAAATGGTATTAAATTTCCCGGGTTATCTGAATAAGAAATCTGAAGTCATCAAAGGAACCGGAAATGCTATTATTCCAGAAGGAACAAGAGTTACTTGGAGAATGAACACTTTAGCTACGCAAAAAGTAGATTGGGTGAACGCTAATAACCGTTTCACTTTTGCCAAACAAGACAACGTGTTTACTTTGTCTAAAAGTATTCTTCAAAATATAGATTATCAGATTTTAACCTCTAACAACAAGGTACAGAATTATGAGAAATTGAATTATCAAATTTCTGTTATAAAAGACCAATTTCCCACGATTACCGTTAACAATGCACCGGATAGTTTGAAAGTAAATAAAAATTATGTGCTCGGACAAGTTTCTGACGATTACGGACTTTCAAAATTACAAATTGTTTACTATCCTAAAGACACGCCAAAGAACGCTAAAAAGGCATTTATAAGTGTTAAAAAAGACGTGTACGACCAGTTTGTGTTTTCCTTTCCGAGTAATCTTCCGGTAGAAGAAGGAGTTTCGTATGAATATTATTTTGAGATTTTTGATAACGATGCGATTCACAATTTCAAAAGCACCAAGTCTTCTGTATTCAGCAATCGCATTTCGACTGAAACTGAGAAACAAGACGAAATGTTGCAACAGCAAAATGACAACATTAATTCATTGGCCAAATCTTTAAAAGCCCAAGACAAGCAATTATCCGAAATGGAGAAGTTGCAAAAAATGGGCAAAGAGAAAGACAATTTAGATTACAAAGAACAACAAAAAGTCAATGATTTTATCCAACGTCAGAAGCAACAAGACGAATTAATGAAAGAGTTCTCGGAGAAAATGAAAGAGAATTTAGAGCAATTCAAAACGGAGAAAAAAGATGAAAAGAAAGAATTGTTACAAGAACGATTAGAGAAAACCAAAGAGGAATTAGAAAAAAACAAAAAGCTTTTAGACGAACTTCAAAAACTGAACGACAAAATCAGCAAAGAAGAGTTGTTTGAAAAGATGGAAAAATTCCAACAAGCGAGTAAAAATCAAACTAAGAGTTTGGAACAATTGGTTGAACTAACCAAGCGCTATTATGTTGAGAAAAAAGCTGAGCAAATTGCAGATAAACTTGACAAGCTCGCTGAAAAGCAAGATAAATTGGCCGACAAGACTGATGAAAATAATGCCGAAAAACAGGATGACATTAACAAAGAATTTGACAAACTTCAAGAAGAATTGAATGAGTTAGACAAAGACAATAAAGAATTGAAATCTCCTATGGAATTACCAAAAACTGATGACAAGGAGAAAAGCATTGATGAAGATTTAAAGAACGCCAAAGATCAATTGCAAAAACAACAAAAGGACAAGGCTAAACCTAAACAAAAAAGTGCCTCCAAGAAGATGAAGCAAATGAGCCAACAAATGATGGAACAAATGCAATCAGGCGATATGGAACAAATGGAGGAAGATGTTGCGATGTTGCGACAGATTCTGGACAACCTTTTGGCGTATTCATTTTCTCAGGAAGAGGTGATGAAACAGTTTAAAAACTTAAAACGCGGTGCGCCATCCTTTAATAAAAATTTAAAAATTCAACAAGATTTAAAACAACAATTCAAGCATGTTGATGATAGTTTGTTTGCCATGTCACTCCGCAATCCAAAAATTGCTGAAGAGGTAACCAAGGAAATCGGTAATGTTCAATATAACGTTGACAAAGCTCTTGAAAATTTAGCAGAAGCTAATGTGGTAAAGGGTAATTCACACCAACAATACGCGGTGTCTTCTTCGAATAAATTAGCAGATATGTTAAGTGATATTCTTAACGGAATGCAGTCAGATATGCAAATGCAGGGTCAAGGTCAAGGAAAACCAAAACCAGGACAAGGGCAAGGTGCCGGTATGCAATTGCCAGACATTATTAAAAAACAAGATGGACTTGGTGAAAAGATGAAGAAAGGCATGAAGAAAGGAGATAAACCAAGCGAAGGGCAAGAAGGTAAAGAAGGAGAAAAACCTGGTCAAGGTCAGCAAGGAAGTAAAGGTGGTCAAGGCCAAAAAGGCGTAAAATCTGGACAAAACCAAGGGAAAGAAAATGGTGGTGAAGAAGGTCAAGATGGTGAAGGCGATGCTAAAGCCATAATGGAAATTTACAAAGAACAGCAACAATTGCGAGAAGCTTTAGAAAAAGAATTAAAGAAACAAGGTCTTGGTGGTAACGGTCAAAATACTTTGAATCAAATGAAACAAATCGAGAAGCAATTATTAAACAAAGGTTTCAATAATGAAACGTTACAAAAAATTCTAAATGTTAAGTATGAATTGTTGAAGTTAGAAAAGGCTTTACAGCAACAAGGAGAAGATAAAAAACGTCAATCTGAAACGAATAAGAAAGAATTTAATAATCAAGCCAATGCACTTCCAAGTAAGCTTCAAGAATATTTGAATAGTATTGAAATTTTAAATAGACAAAGCTTACCTTTGCGCTCCAATTTTAACCAGAAGGTTCAAGAATATTTTATTAAAAATGATTAGTTTTAATTACGAATCAGATTTCATTTTAGACAATGAATCAGTTTATATTGATTGGCTTTCCAAAGTCATTATCTCCGAATTAAAGAACGAAGGTGAAATTAATTACATCTTCTGTGATGATGATTATTTATTGGAATTAAACCAACAATATTTAGAGCATGACACGTTAACAGATATTATTAGCTTTGATTATTCTATAGGAAACGAACTACACGGAGATATTTTTATTTCTATTGAAAGAGTTCTTGAAAACGCTTCTGATTTCAACGTTTCTTTTGAAGACGAATTAAAAAGAGTAATGGTACATGGTATTTTGCATTATTGTGGATATAAAGACAAATCTAAACAAGACGAAAAATTAATGCGTGACAAAGAAGAAGAAAAAATGAAGATGTTCCACGTGAAACAAAATTAATATGTTTTTAGAAAAATACGATACCATAGTAGTAGGAGCAGGGCACGCAGGCTGTGAGGCAGCAGCGGCATCCGCCAATTTGGGTTGTAAAACTTTATTGGTCACGATGAGTCTTCAGAATATTGCGCAAATGTCATGCAATCCCGCAATGGGAGGAATTGCCAAAGGGCAAATTGTTCGTGAGATTGACGCCCTTGGCGGATATTCTGGAATTATTTCTGATAAAACTGCAGTGCAGTTCAAAATGTTGAATAAATCAAAAGGACCAGCCATGTGGTCGCCAAGAGTTCAGAGTGACAGAATGAGATTCTCTGAGGAGTGGCGATTGATGTTGGAACAAAAAGAAAACCTCGATTTTTACCAAGAAATGGTTAAAGGCCTTTTGATTAAGAACAATAAAATTGAAGGTATTGTAACTTCTTTAGGGATAGAAATTAAAGCCAAATCGGTTGTTTTAACCAATGGAACTTTCTTAAACGGATTGATTCATATTGGCGATAAACAATTTGGTGGAGGAAGAGCTGGTGAAAGTGCTGCTTATGGCATTACGGAAGATTTAATCAAAGTTGGTTTCGAATCTGGAAGGATGAAAACAGGAACACCGCCACGCGTTGATGGTCGTTCTTTAGATTATTCTAAAATGCGTGATGAGCCAGGAGATTTGATTCCAGATAAGTTTTCTTATTCAGATGAAACTAAGCCTTTGACACATCAGAAATTGTGTCACATGACTTATACATCTAATGAAGTGCATAATATTTTACGCGAAGGATTTGATCGTTCGCCCATGTTCAACGGAAGAATTAAAAGCATCGGACCAAGATATTGTCCGTCGATTGAAGATAAAATTAATCGATTTGCAGATAAAGAACGACACCAACTTTTTGTTGAACCGGAAGGTTGGAATACCGTTGAAGTTTATGTTAATGGTTTCTCTACTTCTTTGCCTGAGGACATTCAATTTAAAGCATTACGCTCAGTAGAAGGATTTGAGAAAGTCAAGTTTTTCCGTCCGGGTTATGCCATTGAATACGATTATTTCCCGCCAACACAATTAAAACATACACTAGAAACTAAGTTAGTGGAAGGTTTATATTTTGCCGGACAAATTAATGGTACGACTGGATACGAAGAAGCGGCTTCTCAAGGCATGATGGCTGGTATTAATGCGGCTTTGAAAGTTAAAGAAATGGACCCGATGATTCTCCGCAGAGATGAAGCTTACATAGGAGTTTTAATAGATGATTTAATTACTAAAGGAACAGAAGAACCTTATCGTATGTTTACTTCTCGAGCAGAATACCGAACACTTTTACGTCAAGACAATGCTGATTTTAGGTTGACACCAAAATCTTTTGAGATAGGTTTAGCGTCTGAGAAGCGAATGAGAAGAATGGAACATAAGCTCAATGAGAGCGAAAAAATGGTCAACTTCTTTAAAGAAACAAGTATTACTCAAGAAGAAGCGAATCCTATATTGGTAGAAAAGGAAAGCGCACCAATGGTTCAATCAGACAAAATGTTTAAAGTGTTTTCTCGTCCACAAATAGAATTAGAAGACATTTTAAAATTTGATAAAGTCCAAAAATACATTCAGGAAAATGATTTGGACAAAGAAATAATTGAGCAAGCAGAAATACAAGTAAAGTATTCGGGATATATCGAAAAAGAAAGAAACAATGCTGAAAAGTTAATTCGATTAGAAGACATTAAGATTCCTGACAATTTCGATTATCACAAAATCAAATCCATGTCAATAGAAGCCAAGCAAAAACTGAGCAACATTCGTCCGGTGACTATATCACAAGCTTCTAGAATTAGTGGTGTTTCTCCGGCTGACATTTCAGTTTTATTAATTTATATGGGAAGATAGTTGCCATGTTCCACGTGAAACTAAGTTTGCCAAGCCTTATCAATACAGTGTTTATATGAGTTTTCAAAACAATATTTTTTTTCAAAAAGTTAGAGATTATTCGGTTTCAAAAGAAATTTTCGAATTGCACCACAATCCCGAATATGATATCTTAATTACATTTCCAAAGCCAAGTTTAGAAAAATTACCAAGCTATTACGAAAGTGATGACTATATATCACACACCGATGGAAAAAGAACTTTATTTGAAAGAGTATATCATCTTATTAAAGGGATTGCTCTAAAAAGTAAATTAAAATTGATAAACGCACAATCTCCTAAAGGCAAACTTTTAGACATTGGAGCCGGAACGGGAGATTTCTTGGTTGTAGCTAAAAATGATGGTTGGCAAATAACCGGAATAGAACCGAGTGCAAAAGCCAAAGGAATAGCTATTAATAAAGGGGTGAATTTTGCCGAAACTTTATCTGCATTAGAAAGTAATTCATTTGACGTAATTACAATGTGGCACGTTTTAGAACACGTCCCAAATCTCGAAGAATACATTTCCGAATTGAAAAGGTTGATAAAACCAACAGGAACGATTGTTATTGCAGTGCCTAATTTTAAATCTTTTGATGCTATTTTTTATGGAAAGTATTGGGCCGCTTATGATGTTCCAAGACACATTTGGCATTTCTCAAAAACGGCTATCGAAAAATTATTTTCCGAAAAAGAAATGAAATTGGTTGAAGTCTTGCCTATGAAGTTTGACAGCTTTTATGTGAGCTTACTTTCGGAAAAATACAAATCGGGGAAAATGAATTTTATCAGAGCGTTTTTTGTTGGCTTGAAATCAAATTTGAGCGGAAACAAAACAAAAGAGTATTCTTCGCACATTTATATCCTAAAAAACCAATAAAAACCAATTTAACCAACGTTATTTAATTAAAAACGACGTAAACGATAATTTGCTTGGCGAAAATCTAAAACGCGCTTAAAACGCCTTATTTTAAACCAAAAACAATAGCAAGCCATTATTGGTTTTAGCCAAATCATAATTAAATCTTATAGTGGTGAAATCGCATCACAATGACATTTTTTCATCGTTAGCTTATTGCCGTTTATTTTTATACTTTTGAAAACGAAAAATTAATTTATCAAATCATAATGAAGAAAACAGTTATCCTTTTTGCATTGGCTATTACTTTAATTTCATGCAATAAAACTACAGAATCCAAAGAGTTTAAAACAGCTTATATAGATACGTCCAAATTAATGGACGAATCAACGGAGGCAAAAGATATTGGTGAGAAATACAAAGACAAATCTAAAGTCATGGGTAGCCAGTTAGAAGTTGAAGTGAATCGTTTCAAATCGGAAGCAGCCAATTTCCAAAAAAATGCTCAGACTAACGGACAGGTTTGGGCACAACAAAAAGGTGCGGAATTACAACAAAGAGAACAGGAATTGAGCTATGCACAACAAGCCATGTTAAGACAGTTGCAAGAAGAAAGCGGTGTTGAAATGGATTCTTTGGTGAGTAAATACAGAAAAGCAATCAAAGAATATGGTAAAGAAAAGGGCTATGATTACATCTACGGAACAGGTGATGTGGCTTCAGTTTTATACGCTAAAGACAGCTATGATATTACCAAAGAAGTAATCAAACTAGTAAACGATAAATACAAATCTTCTGATAAAAAAGAAGACAAACCTGAAGCTGGTAAAGAAGAAAAGAAATAACCATTTTTATCTCCTAGAATAAAAAAGCGCTCTAAAAATTAGGGCGTTTTTTTTGTTGTATATTGAGAGGCAATATCTTAAATTTGTGTATTATAAAACTTACAAGCCATGAAATCAATAACAGCCGAAGCCAATTATGTTTTACAATTCATCAACCAAACCAATCGCTCTGTCTTTTTAACCGGAAAAGCCGGAACTGGAAAAACAACATTACTCAAAGAAATAATTCAAACTACTCACAAAAACACAGTAGTCGTTGCACCAACAGGAATTGCGGCATTAAATGCTGGTGGCGTGACGATTCACTCCATGTTTCAATTGCCGTTTGGAGGATTTTTACCCGATAATTCAGCCCCTCAATTTACCGATAATTCCAAGTTTGAAAGCCGTTTAACTTTGCGCAGACACTTTAAAATGAGCGGTTTAAAGAAAGCAGTTATCCGAAATATGGAATTGCTGATCATAGATGAAGTAAGTATGTTGCGTGCCGATTTATTAGACGCAATAGATTTTATGATGCAAACCGTTAGAAAAAATAACCGTCCGTTTGGTGGAACTCAGGTTTTATTCATAGGCGATTTATTACAATTACCTCCTGTAATCAGAGATGACGAATGGCGAACATTGCGCAATTATTACAAAGGAAAATTCTTTTTTCACGCACATGTAATTGAAAAAAATCCTCCGTTGTATATCGAAATGTCAAAGATTTTTCGCCAAACAGATATCACTTTTATTTCGGTTTTAAACAATCTTAGAAACAACAAAATCACCAAAGATGATATTCAAGTTTTAAATCAATTTGTAAAACCAAATTTTGATTTAAAAACCAACAAAGGATACATCATACTAACCACGCACAATACCAAAGCCGATAATATTAATTCCCAATCACTTATTGATTTGGAGGGAAGTTCAAGAACTTACAGCGCCGAAATCACTGGAGATTTTCCGGATAAAATTTATCCTTTAGAACAAGAATTGGAACTGAAAATCGGCGCGCAAATTATGTTCATTAAAAACGATTTGTCTTTCGAAAAGAAATTCTTTAACGGAAAAATGGGCATCATCAAATTACTTTCGGAAAGAGAAATCCATGTTCATTTTCCGGATGAAAATAAAACAATAGAAGTTGAAAAATATGAATGGCAAAACATCCGATACACCGTAAATGAAAATACAAAAGAAATAGACGAAGAGGTTTTGGGAACATTTGTCCATTATCCGATAAAATTGGCTTGGGCCATTACAGTGCACAAAAGTCAAGGATTAACTTTTGACAAAGCTGCACTCGATGTTTCGCAAGTTTTTCTTCCCGGACAGGCCTATGTGGCACTTTCGCGCTTGCGCTCTTTAAACGGCTTAATTTTGCTTTCTCCATTACAAATGAATGGTATTTCTAATGACCAAGATGTAATGGATTATTCGTTGAATAAAGCCACCGAAGAAATCCTTCAATCCACATTACAACTCGATACATTAGTTTTTATTCATCAATTCTTGAGCAGTAGTTTTGACTGGAATGACTTAGCTCAAGAATGGCGCAATCACCAATTTAGTTATAATGAAGCTTCCACTGTTTCGGCCAAATCTAAACAGGCCGTTTGGGCAAAAAAGCAAACCGAAGAAATAGAAAAGTTAATTGATCCGTCGCGAAAATTTATGTCACAATTAAATAAATTATTTACGGATAAAATTGATTTTCAATTCATAAATGAAAGATTTCAAGCAGCGTATAATTACTTTTTACAGCCAATGGATAACTTGGTTGCCGAAATTCTATGGAAATTGGAAGAAGTGCAACGCCTCAAAAAAGCCAAAGCTTATTACGAAGAATTGTTGGTTTTGGAAGAACTCCAAATTAAAGCCGTTTTGCGCTTGATGAAAGCCAAATTATTGATAGAAATTGTGGTTAAAGGGGAAACCATTTCAAAAGAAAAATTGTCTTCGGATGAGATTCGGAATTATAGGGTTAATAAATTGGAAATCATTAAACAAGAATTCAAAAGCCTTAATGTTACACTTGTTGAAGACGACGAAGATCTTGAAAGATATACCAAAAAGAAAAAAACAAAAGAACCCAAAAAATCAACAGTTCAAGAAACGTATGAATTGTGGTTACAAAAAAACTCCA
Source organism: Bacteroidota bacterium (assembly GCA_039804545.1). Classification (GTDB taxonomy): domain Bacteria; phylum Bacteroidota; class Bacteroidia; order Flavobacteriales; family Flavobacteriaceae; genus Flavobacterium. The sequence goes on from JBDLVY010000048.1 coordinate 9,718, forward strand.
TAAAAGAAATTGCCGCCATCAGAAAGTTAACCCCTCAAACAATTGGCAGTCATTTGGCCAAACTAATTGAAACAGAAACGATTTCCATTTATGATGTTTTACCTGAAGATAAAATAGCCGAATTAACCCAAGTATTCAAAGGCTTTAAAGATGAATCCTTGAGTGGCTTAAAAGAACAATACGGAGATCAATTTACCTGGGATGAATTGAAAATGTTCCAAGCAGCCAAAAGAAGTGGTTTAACTTAACCACCAAACCGCTAAAACTGCAGGCACAAAATAAATAGCAATTGTTCTGGCACCATCGTAATCTTTGGCTAATCTTTGGCCAAACAATAATAATATCAGTGTTACAGAAGAAAAAATAGCGCCATATTTACCGTATGTTTTGCCACCATTAACCATCAATTCTACACAGCCAACAAGTGTAAAAACCCCAGTGATTAGTTCTAACGCCAGTATAATAAACAGCGCTAACGGAACATAATTTTTTAAAATGGTTTGGGCAAAATGACCTTTAAGCCATTCTACATTGCCTTTCCATTCAAAGACTTTATCATAAGCGGATTGCACAAAAGTAACCGCTAAAAAAAGCAAAACTAAGATAGAAGCAGTATTGTTCATAGGTTTAATTATTATGGATTAATCGAGTTAATTTTATGGATAAATCAGTCAATATGATTTTGGCATTC
>JBDLVY010000049.1:0-6703 GCA_039804545.1 Bacteroidota bacterium
GGTTATGTTTTACCGGTAAAAAAAATCATCATCAATATGGCGCCTGCCGATTTGCGGAAAGAAGGTTCGGCATACGACTTGACTTTGGCCATTGGCATTTTGGCAGCGACTAACCAAATCAAAGCAGAAGAGGTTGATAAATATGTAATCATGGGCGAATTGTCATTGGATGGTGGTTTGCAACCCATAAAAGGTGCTTTGTCTATTGCCATCAAAGCTAAAGAGGAAGGTTTTAAGGGTTTCTTTTTGCCGATTCAAAATGTAAAAGAAGCCGCTATAGTTGACGGATTGGAAGTTTATGGAGTAGAAAATGTGTTGCAAGTGATTGATTTTTTCGAAGGAAAAGGCACGATTGAACCAACTGTTATCAACACCCGCGAAGAGTTTTACAAAACTTTAGATTTTCCCGAGTTTGATTTTTCAGATGTGAAGGGACAAGAAAGTATCAAACGCTGTATGGAAATAGCTGCTGCGGGTGGTCATAATATCATTCTCATTGGTCCGCCGGGTTCAGGAAAAACGATGTTGGCCAAAAGATTGCCGAGTATTTTACCGCCAATGACTTTAAAAGAAGCTTTAGAGACTACCAAAATTCACAGTGTAGCCGGTAAAATCAAAGACGCCGGTTTGATGAACCAAAGACCTTTTCGGAGTCCGCATCACACCGCGAGTTCGGTTTCCTTGGTTGGCGGTGGCAGTTATCCGCAACCGGGAGAAATTTCATTGGCACACAATGGTGTTTTGTTTTTAGACGAATTGCCTGAGTTCAAACGAGAAGTTTTAGAAGTGATGCGACAGCCATTAGAGGATAGAGAAGTTACGATTTCTCGGGCCAAATTTACGATTACTTATCCTTCTTCGTTCATGTTGGTAGCGAGTATGAATCCGAGTCCGGGTGGCTATTTCAATGATCCTGATGCGCCCGTCAGTTCGTCACCTGCCGAAATGCAAAGGTATTTGAGTAAAATCTCCGGACCATTATTAGACCGTATTGACATTCATATAGAAGTCACTCCTGTGCCATTTGAAAAACTTACCGAAACACGTCCGGCTGAAAGCAGTGTGTTGATACGGGAACGTGTGACTAAGGCGAGAGAGATTCAATCAAAACGGTTTGAAGATTTTGACCACATTCATTACAATGCGCAAATGAGTACCAAGCAAATCAGGACTTATTGTGCTTTGGATGAAGTTTCACTACAATTACTAAAAACAGCCATGGAAAGACTGAATCTTTCGGCTAGGGCTTATGACAGAATACTAAAAGTTTCTAGAACCATAGCCGATTTGGAACAAGCAGAAACAGTGAATTCCAATCACATTGCGGAAGCTATTCAGTATCGAAGTTTAGATAGAGATGGTTGGCTAGGTTAATTGAATTTGTAATATCTCGCACCAACCAACACTGGATTTTCCTTTTCAATGGAATCTAAATAGAACTCATTTTTCGGAGCTAAAACCGATTGTTTCAATTCTTTTTTATGGAGTTTTTCGTAAGTGTTGAAATCAATAGCCGTAGCTTTTTCCAAAGTTTCAAAAAGTTTTACTTTTTCAATAACAGATTGCCATTTTGGGGAAATTTCCGCTTCAAATACTTTTGATTTTGAACCACTGCCGTAGGCAATTAAACCAAATTTTTGATTGGTTAAATCGGTTTTTTGTTGGAAATGATAACATAAAGCTGATAATAATCCCAAGAAAATAGAGCCTGTATAAATATTCCCAATTTGCCCCGAAGCGATTTCGGAAGGTAAAATCTTGTCATTGACCAAAGCTAAATATTCCGGACTTTTGGCTAGTGCTTTGATTTTGTCTTTTGTTGTTTCACCAACTTGAGTATCCAATAAGTCTGGATTTTCTTTGGCAAAAATTTCTATAAAAGTTCTTCTGCCTTGAAAGCAATAGGGAAGATGCATTAAAATGTTTGTCCAGTTTTCATAGACTTTACCGCTTTGGTTGCTTTCGGATTTGTAATGTTCGTAGGCTTCCGAAATTCTATTGATATAGCATTGGTTTGAATATTGTCCGTCAAAAACCGGTTGTTCTTTATAAATCGAGATTTCACTTTCTAAAACACTATTCCATTCCGGATTGTTTTCTAACTGCAATACTTCTTCTTTGTTGACCGTTCGTCTAGGTTTGAAGAAATCAAAAACGCCTTGGGTAGAAACCCCAACATCATTTGAAAAACTCAAAATACTAGGTTCAGCAGTGATTAACATGGCGATAGCGCCTGCACCTTGGGTATATTCGCCTGTAGAGTTTAAATCATATTTGGCATTGTCTGAGGCAATGACGATTGCTTTTTTGGTTGGGTTTAATCGGATGTAATCAAGACAGTTTTGCAATGCATCAATGGCACCAATACAGGCAAAAGTCAAATCGACTACATCACAATTGAGGAAACTTTCTTTTCCTAAAACATTTTCCAAATTAGACAAAACATAAGAAGCTACCGGTTTTGAACTATCAACGCCACTTTCGGTTCCAACATATATTCGGTTGATTTCTTTTGGATTTAAATTTTCCTGACGGATAAGTTTCAAAGCCGAATTGGAAGCCATCGTTACTACATCTTGATGTACATCTAGAAAACTCATTTTGTGCAAACCTAATCCTTTAATGAGTTTGTCGGCTTCAATGTTTCGGTTTTCGGCTAAGGTTGTTATGGGAACATATAATTGTGGAATATCAAATGCTATACTGTCGATGCCTGCTTTCATTTATATTTTGTTTTTTTGCTTTGCAAAATTAAAAAAGACAACCTCAATATAGCTTGAAATTGTCTTTAAAATTATACTGCTAAACACGATTTATGATTTATTCAATAAAGGACAGTTTTAATTTTTGAATTGTGATTTTTGCTAAAAATTACTGGTTTTTTTAATCCAAAATAGCCTAGTAAGTGTCACGTTGTTTAATAACTACTCTTGTTGTTTTTATTTCCCAACTCAAGTTGTTTAAGCGATTAGTTCAATACCTCTCGAATGATTTTTTCCAATAATTCTTTGTCTATTGGTTTTGGGATGTAATCGTTCATGCCGTTTTCGATACATTTTTCTTTTTCGCCAACCACTGTTCCGGCAGTCAATGCGATAATCGGAATGTTAGCGGTATTGGGCAATTGTCTGATGGCGAGTGTTGATTCGTAGCCATTCATTATCGGCATTTGGATGTCCATTAAAATCAAATCAGGTAAATGAACTTGTGTTTTTTCATAAGCTTCTTTACCGTTTTCCAGTTCGATAATTTGGGCATTAGGCAAAATTTGCTTGACTAAAGTTTTGGCCAAAAGCATATTGATTTTGTTGTCTTCTACTATAAAAATAACTTTATCTGCCGTACTGATCACATGAGAGAATTGACTTGACTTAGTTGATTTATCTATCAATTTGTTATTTTCAGTTGACAAATTAGAATAAGTTACCTCCAAAAGAAAACTAAACGCACTGCCTTTGTTAGGTTCGCTTGACAATTCCAGCTTGCTGTTCATCAAACTTATAAGTTGGTTAGATATAGAAAGGCCTAAGCCTGTTCCGCCAAACCTTTTTGAGGTAGAGTTGTCTTCTTGGGAAAAAGCTTCAAATATTTTTACTTGGTTGCTTTTTTTGATGCCGATGCCAGTATCTTTAACAGAAAATTGCAATGCAATACTACCATCATCAATTTTTTTATGGACAACCAAAGACAAATCAATACTTCCTTTTTCGGTAAACTTGACGGCATTACCCATCAAGTTGATCAAGACCTGTTTCAAGCGAATGTAATCTACCCAAATGTATTTTGGCACTTCATCTCCAACCTCCAAATTAAGTTTTAAGTTTTTGAGATTGGCTTGATACTTAATCAAATCAACCACTTGATTGAGCAGTTCTTTAATGTCGATTTTCTCTATATTAAGTTCTAGTTTTCCCGATTCAATTTTCGAAAAGTCGAGAATATTATTGATGACTTCCATTAAGGAATTTGCCGATTGGTTGATGGTATCCATGTATTTCTTTTGGATACTTTCTAAATTGGTATTCATCAATAGTTCGGTGAAACCAATAATACCATTTAAAGGCGTTCTGATTTCGTGACTCATGTTGGCTAAGAATTCCGATTTGGCTCTGTTGGCCGCTTCTGCATAATTTTTGGCTTTGATTGCTTCTTCGGCTTCCATACGAGAAGTGATATCAATAAATATCCCAACGATGTATACAATTTCATTGTCTTTCAGGATAGGTTCTCCAAATTCCTCAACCCAAATATATTGCCCTAGTTTGTTGATTATTCTATAGATTAAATGTATTTTTTGTTTGCTTTTAAACAAGTCATTGGCCTTTTCTCTCACCACTGCTATATCATCAGGATGAACCAAATCAATGTAATACATTTTGTTTTGCAGAAAATCTTCTTTAGGATAACCAGTTAGTTCCTCTATTTGATCGTTGAGGTAAATTTTAGACCATTTTTCATCGTATCTCGAAAGATGTACAGCTCCAGGAATGTTATTAGCCAAGAGGCTAAATTTTTCTTCACTTTCTTTTATTATGTCTTCGTTGATGTTTCTTTCAAAGGCCGAAGAAATATTGTTGGCCAAAGACTGAAGTATCGTGATTTCATCTATAGACCATTCCCTTTCAAAGGTTGAATCGTCAAACACTAAGAACCCGTGCAATTCATTTTTAACAAATATAGGCAGGAACAAAACCGATTTAATTTCTAAAACTTCCAAGAAATTTCTTGTGGCTTCATCTTTAATTTTTCGGACAATGCCTGCATAATAATAATTTTCAATCATTTGTTTTAAAACAAACGAAAGAAAATCAAGGGTTAAGTTTTGCAGATTTTCATTGGTTTGAGTGAAACCATTTTCAGTAGCAATCCAACGGTGTTTTTGATAGTAAACAGTGTCTTTTTCGTTTTTGGCAAAAAAAGAAATTTTATCCACTTTTAAAACCTTACCGATTTCGTTAACTATTCCTTTAAGGATATCATCGGAGTTTTTGTTGATGAGGAATTTATCAATATTCCTACTGATTACGGTCAGGATTTCGCTTTTGTACGATAACTTTTTATCCGATTCCATCAGCAATTGTGCCTCAATGGCAATCGCTATCAAATCGGCAATAGAACGGGCGAAGTTGATGTCTTCGTTGTCCCATTCAAATGGAGTATCGGTTTTTTCAAAACACAATATGCCTATAATTTTTCCATTGATAAAAATGGGCGTATCAAGCAATGACATGATATCGTTTTTAGGAATATAGTCATAACACAATTCTTGGGTGATACTATTGTTGTATACATTTGAAGCGACTATTTGCAAACCGGTTTCAATATTTTCAAAGTAGTTGTTGTAATTTTCTTTACCCAAGAAAAAATTCTTTTCAAAACGGTCACTTTTTAAGTAATAGATGCTTTCACAGCGTAATCCTTCCGGGACATATGACCAATAGCCAACTCTTTCAATGTCACAATTGGTCGAAGCGACTTTGAGTATGTTTTTAAGTATTCCGCTAAAAGTATCTTTGTTGGAATAACTTTGTGAGGTTAATACTTTGAGTGTTTCATTGTGAACTCTAACTTTTTTACTTCGATTGTAATGTTCTATTTCGAGGTTCTTTACCAAGGTAATGTCTCTGGCAATAGCCGAATAGCCAATGATTTCCCCAAAATCATTTTTCTTTAAAGTCATTTTTTGGGAAACCCAAATGGTTTCGCCGTCTTTTTTGAGTAACGGAAATACTAAATCACCGTATTCTTGGTTTTCTTTGGGGATTTCTTTGTAAAAGTCGGTTACATAATCCAGATAATCAGCCCGCACAAAATGGGAAAAATGTTTTCCTAAAATATCTTCTTTCTCACAGTCAATTGTTTTTACAGTGAATTGGTTTACATAGGTAACAATTGCTTTTAAATCGATTTCATAAATTAAATCGGCGGCAGATTCAATCAAACTTCGGTATTGGTCTTTGATTTTTATTTGCTCTGTGACATCTTGTCCAATTCCAATAGTTATATCTTCAGAATATTTTTTGTCTTTCCATTGGATGTATTTGTAATCACCGTTTTTGCATTTCAATTTTCTAATGTAAGATCGGTCATCTATAAAAGTGTTGTGATACGCTTCTCCAATAAATTCAGGATCTTCAGTAAGAATCCAAAACCCCATTCCCAGCACTTCTTCCACGGTATAACCCAAAATGGCTTCTATCGACTCATTACAAAATGACACTTCTCCTTTTTTATTGGTGGTCATAATTAAGGAGTTACCGTTATTCAATACGATATTTGAAAAAAGAAATTTGTTTTTGGTTTCTATCAATGCCAAATGTCTCGAAATATGAATGGCAACAATTGAGATAAAAGTGCATGCTAAGATTATTGATAGTTTGTGGTCTATAAGTTCAGTTTGGTAACTAAAAATAAGAAACAAGAAAGTGACACCAATAAAGCTCCAATAATGCAACAGATTTTTCAGAACAAAATAGGAGAGAAAGAAGCCAATAATTAAGCTCACACATGAGATTAATTCAAATGGTCTGAAAAAAACATTATAGCCTATAAATCCAAAATAGCCGATATAAAAAAGGGTAAAGATTTCATCAATTTTATGGCGTAAAAAGGCTGATCGGCCGGATAAATAATAAACCGTCAATAGGAACGCACTTGCCGAATAATTGACCAACATATAACTGTGGGTTCTTATTTCAAAAAA
>JBDLVY010000050.1:0-5311 GCA_039804545.1 Bacteroidota bacterium
TGCGTTTAGTGGTGAAGGATAAGGATTACCTACTAAATTATATCTAAAACCTGGAGCAATATTGCTCAATGTAACCGTTTTATCACCGTTATTAGGAGTTCCTGTAAAAATTCCTGTCCATACTGTCGGTGTCGCAGGATGATAGTTTGACATACGAATTAAATAACCATGACCTGTTGAAAACTGAACATTGTTATTATCAACTCCATTTAAACCCAAACTATTTAAACCTGTAATATTGAATCCTGAAACACTGCTGTAGGAATTTAAACTTGAATTGTAGGTATAAAAACGATAGTCAAAAGTGAAGGGAGAGAAGGCATATAAACCTTGCCCAGTCACAGGAGACGACCATAAGGTATAATCTAATCTCATAATCGCACTACTGTTTCTTTTCACTACTGTTGAACCTGAACCAGTATTGGCTACATTATTAGTTTGGATTAAACTGGCATTATTTTCCACTGTCAAAGTTCCGTTGTTGGCTATCACATCGGTAACTGTTAAATCATATAACGTATTCACTTTCAAGGTAGTTCCCGAATTCAATGTTAATGAATTAACACTAACACTTGAAGAAATTTGAGGATAAAAAGTAGCCGAAGCTATGGTTACATCTGAAACACTGACTGGCACAAGTCCACATGACCAGTTAGCAGCATCTGTCCATGAAGTACTTACACTTCCTATCCAAGTATTGTTATTAGAAATGACAACAACCCAACTTCCAGATGACAATGTAAACGTGGTATTACATGTTGCATCTTTCGCATAACGTGTATAAGTTGTTGTTGAAGTCAATCCTGCTGGCGGATCGTAAGTAGCCGAGTTTGAACTCGCAATATCAACTCCGTTTGCCTGCCACTTGTATGTAATAGAAGTATCGCCACCACTTGCTGCAGTTGTACTGCCAATTTCAGCTGGATCTCCATTATAACAAACTGTTTCTCCAGTGGAGCTGATTGTTCCAGCAGTGAAGGCTTCTCTTACTGTTACCACATAACTTCCGGATGACAATGCAAACGTTGTGTTACATGTTGCATCTTTCGCATAACGTGGATAAGCAGTTGTTGAAGTCAATCCTGCTGGTGGATTGTATATAGCCGAGTTTGAACTCGCAATATCTTCTCCGTTTGCCTGCCACTTGTAAGTAATAGAATCATCTCCACCACTCGCTGTTGTTGTACTGCCTATTTCAGCAGGATCTCCATTGTAACAAACTATTTCTCCAATAGAACTGATTGTTCCTGTAGCGAAGGCTTCTCTTACTGTTACCACATAACTTCCTGATGATAATGTAAACGTTGTGTTACATGTTGCATCTTTCGCATAACGTGTATAAGTAGTTGTTGAAGTCAATCCTGCTGGTGGATTGTAAGAAGCCGAGTTTGAACTCGCAATATCTACTCCATTTGCTTGCCACTTGTAAGTAATTGAATCATCGCCACCGCTCGCTGCAGTTGTACTGCCTATTTCAGCAGGATCTCCATTATAGCAAATCGTCTCTCCTGTTGAAGCAATAGCTCCCGAAGTAAAAACTGAAAATACTGTTAGCGTAGCTGTTGCGACATTGGTAGTGCCACAACTATTAGTGGCTATATATCTAATTTTCTTTCCATTATCCGCAAAATTCACTGTATAGGGAACCGTTAATGTGGCAAAAGTACTTCCACCAACTGTTGTCTCTAGTTGCCATCCTTCTGAACTCACCGTTGATCCATTAGCTGTAACGGTTGGAACCGTAGGATTTAATGAACCTCCTGAACATAAAGCGGATGGTGTAGAAATCGCCGCTATCGTTGGAACATCAATTATATCAACTGTAAATGTAGCATTTACAGCACTACAACCACCTGCTGCAGGAAGCTGATAACTAACAGTATATGAACCTACAGTACTTGCAGATGGATTTATAGCTCCCGTTGTTGTATTAATTGAAAGACCCGCTGGTGTTGATGAAAACGTATTAGAACAAGTTGTTCTTGCATCTGTTCCTGTAATTGTAACTGTTTTTGAAGTTAGTGATTTACAAAATGGACCACCGGAATAATCAATTGTTGCTGATGGACACGTCCAACTAACCAATACCTGACCATTTGCACCATTACCAGGTGATTGTGTAGTAGCATTACCTGCTCTGAAACCGCCTCCGCCTCCGCCTCCAGGAAATATACCATTTATACCTGCAACACCAGAAACTGCACCAACTCCTCCATTTCCACCATTCAACGGTGCCAAAGCTCCTGCGTTTTGAGTAGTAGTTGCGTTTGTAAAATTACCAGCTGCAGTTGAACCAGCTGAGGAGCCACCGCCACCACCATAAACACCAGCTGAACCTGCAGCTCCTGTTCCTCCATTAAACTTGGTTGTTCCAAATCCTGCACTAGCTAGACCTCCTACTCCACGTGTGTTAGAATTACCGGCTACACTTGATCCTCCTTTTGATAAAACGGTAGTTGTTGAACCGAACCATGAATCCCCACCCGCTGAAGTTGTAGTACTTCCTGCACCAACTGTAACAGTATATGGTGAACTAAAAGGCGCAGTTAAAACACTTGAAGAATAGGCACCTCCACCTCCACCTGCTAAAGCGATATTGCTACCACTTGTTCTGGCGCCTCCTTTACCACCGCCTCCCCAGGCTTCCACTTTTAAACTGGTAACATAGCAAGGAACCGTAAAGGATCCTGAGGTTGTAAAAGCAACCCCACCACTTGTGGCTTGAGAGCCTGTTAAGGCACTACTAAAAGCTCCTTCTCTTATAGCATGTACTTTATAATAGTATAATGTTCCTAGGGCCAAACCACTAATATTAGCAGAAGTCGAACCAGCGTTCAACTTTCGTAAAAAACTGAAGGTCACATTATCTGTAGAATAATAAATCACATAAGCTATTTCGTTTGAGGCATTATCAGTCCAATTTAATGTAGTTGTTTGAACTCCAATGTTAGTAAAGGTTAATCCTGTAGGAGCATTAGGCGCCGTTTGTGAAAATCTATAAAATCTTCTAGTCCCGTTGGAAGCCGAATTTAAAGAAGAAATCGTTGAACTTGCTGTATAGTTATTGTTGGTTACTGTGGCAGACGTACTAGCTGTATGTGCAGTAGTATTGACAGTAACTAAATTATTAGCTGTCGTATTAACTGAAAAACCTACATTATATGCAGAAGGTGTACCAGCATTGGTAGTCATAGCGCCATAAACATATTCTATAGTACCTGTTGTTTCATAAAGTCTAACCTGAAAAGATCCGGTTCCTGTAGCTGCGGTTGCAAGATATTTTATCATTACATTACTGTATTGTATAACCAAGCATCTGTTGGGCGCTGTTCCAAACAGTTTGCTACTAACAAGACCATTGGTACCAACACGTAAGTCGTTCGCAAAAGGAGCAATAGTAGCTGTAGTGCCAATAGGTAAGTTATAACTAGCCGTTCCTGGCTGAGCACCAAGACTAAGGATACCATTGTCAGATGCCGAGAATTGAGTATATAAATTACCCATCATCCAAAAATCAAAACCTATATTAACCAAAGAACTTTGAGTATCATCAACGCTAGCGGCTACAAGAGAAGTAGTACCTGTAGTCATGTCTACAGTATTACTGTTCAAATCCGTTGCTAATGAACCCGTTGTTGCTGTAGAAAATGTATAATTGGCCGTAGTTTGTCCTAAAACATTCCCCACAAAAAAGAAGCAGAACAGTATAAAAACTGTCGATTGGATTTTAGAATTTTGTAAAAATCTTTTCATAATGAATTAAAATTAATCTGTGTGTCTTAATGAATAGAACTTTAACCATCTTTCTTCTAAAAGCTTAATCTGAATACTTTTATCGGTATCCTCTTTTACAAATAATTATAAACCTTTAAACGTGATTTTTTTTAATTGTAAAAACTAAACTTTTGTAAAAATATTTGTGATGGTCATCGCCGCACAAAGAAATAAATTGTTTTTCAAAAACACTATTTTTTTTTAGATTAAATGTTGCTTTTTTTATTATAAAAGGACTTTTTTATATGTTTTTAGGTTAATATTTGCAGTTTAACGGTTTTTTTAAATGAAGAATGTTTTTATTTATAAATCGCAGTAATTATTTGAAAATAAAGAGCGCAACTATTATAATAATAGTTTAATAATAAGACATTTGCGATTTTTAAATTTAGAATCTTTGAGGTACAACCAAATTTTTTCACAAATAAAGAGGTCATTATTCTTATGCTTGTTAGAAAAATTAAGCCCATAAAAAATCCCTGCCTTGTGAGCAGGGATTCCAACTAAATCAATCGAAATTTTTAAAAAAATTTACTATTCATCTTCAGCTATTAATGTCTTCACAACAACTTTTGCATCTGTCTTGATGGCTGTTTTAGGAAACAATACCTTCTTAGTCACTTTTACTCCCTCATTTGAGGTAATTTGAACTAATAAAATCTCAGTTGTTGTCGCCGTTTTTAGCAAAACATTACTAGCATTAATATTTTTTTCAGTAATTAAAAGTCTACCGGTCACATCATATATTTGTACACTTGACATTACTATATTTCCGGTATTAATAGAAAGCTCATTGGTTACAGTTTTATAAATAACCACTTGACTTTCATTAAAAACAGGAGTGGCTATGGCTAATGGAGCTTGATATAAAACTTCGAAACGATTATCAAATGTACCTGATGCCGAGGTAAAAGTATAGCTGCCTTCGCTCAAATTATGCACATTACCTGTAGTATTGTCTCTTAAATAAACCGTTTGTCCATTATTAGCAAACAAACCATCTACTCTATCTATTGTAATGGTATAATCACCAGGAGTGACAACTCTTAAACTTAATGGAACCACATCAGCAGAATCAAAAGGCAGTGTTCTACCCTGAATTGCGTAAGACTCATTCCCTATTAAAGACGCTAAAGCAATATCGCCATCCATGATCAATCTACCATCTATCGAATGATCAACTCCTTGGGTTGCACCGGTCATATAGGCAATCATTGTTTGCGAAAATGCCCCAGCTGTATTTGTTACATTTAACCAAACACGATTTCTTTCTACTGTAGCGCCATTTCGCATAAAACGATCAACGGTATTATTAACACGCATGTCATTATTAAAAACAACTGTCCCTGTTCCTGTTCCTTCCACGAAGAAACCTTGTCCAGTTTGAATCACATTTGCTGAATTCTCGTTATATTGAGGCAAATTTAATACACTCTCTCCATTACCGGTAAACCCACCCAAACTGTAGGTACAATAACCTCCATTGGTACCACCGTTTGTTTTTCTCCAGAAATACAATGCTCCTGTTATTGAACCG
>JBDLVY010000051.1:0-4260 GCA_039804545.1 Bacteroidota bacterium
TTTGGGCAAACTGTAGAATAGTATTATTCCCGAACAAACAAATGCTATATAATAAACCAATATTTTTTTGCCGATTGTGGTGGAATTATCGTTGTTAATTTTTGAAATTAATTGTAAATCATTGGAACCGTGTAGTATTCCGAATAAGAAAATAACCACAAATCCGATAGTTTGTTGATAGTCAACAGAAAAAAATGTGGTAATCCACAAGCCAAAAAAACTGATTACAATCCCGAAATTGTTAGTATTTGTCATTCAATTATCTTTTATTTTTGTTTAAATATATATAAAAAATGTTAAACAGAATTATTTTTATTGTTTAATGTTTCATAAGTTTGATTAAACAAATAACCAAAAACTTTTTAATCATGACAAATTTATTTTTATCCACTTCGCTTATTGCGAAAATGTTACCAACTGATTATGTTGGATTTACCTTCTTTATTGGATGCATGGCCATGATGGCTGCCTCTGCATTCTTCTTTTTATCATTAAGTCAATTTGATAAAAAGTGGCGCGTTTCGGTATTAGTTTCCGGATTGATTACTTTTATTGCTGCAGTTCACTATTTCTACATGAGAGATTACTGGGCTAGCTTCGGAGAATCACCAACATTCTTCCGTTATGTTGACTGGGTATTAACAGTGCCTTTAATGTGTTTAGAGTTTTATTTAATCTTAAAAATTGCTGGTGCAAAACAATCATTATTATGGAAAATGATCGTTTATTCATTAGTGATGCTGGTAACAGGTTACTTTGGTGAAGCAGTTGATCCTACCAATGCTTGGTTATGGGGATTGGTTTCTGGACTTGCTTATTTTGCTATTGTTTATGAAATCTGGATGGGTGAAGCTTCAAAATTGGCCAAAGCTGCCGGTGGAGAAGTATTGGCATCTCACAAAATTTTATGTTGGTTTGTACTAGTAGGTTGGGCAATCTATCCTTTAGGCTATATGTTAGGTACCGAAGGTTGGTACACAGAACTTATAGGAAAAGGTAATGTAGATGTTGCTTACAACATTGCTGATGCAATCAACAAAATCGGATTTGGTTTAGTGATTTACAACTTAGCGGTGAAATCAACTAAAGACTAAATTTTAAGTTAATTGGTTGGAGCCGTCTTGCTGTTACAGTGAGGCGGCTTTATTTTTTTAACATGGTTCGAATCAATTATTTTGTATCTTGGTTACTTGTTTAATCTAAATTAGTATCCAATGAAAAAACTCTTTCTTTTGGTTTTAGTAGCCATGTTAAGCGTCAATACTTATAGTCAGAAAAAGACCCGAGGCGAAGCCGAGCGGAGCGGAGCTAAAACGGCAGCCAAACCAACAACTTCAGGATTGGCCAAAGTTGATAACCTAGTGGCAGAAGTAAAAAAAGGAAATTTTCAAATTACGATTACCGAAAACGGCAAAGAAAAGGACGCTTTGTTTGTGAAAGCCACTGATGCGAAATTTGCCCCAACCAATTGCAAACTGACGTCTTTTACGGCGAACAAAACCAAATTATACTTACTGACTTGGACAGAAACGACACAAATCAAAGCCAATAAAAAAACAGAAGACATCACCAGTGTGTATTCCGTGATTTATGAAATTACCGCTAAGAAACAAGTCTTTTCAAACAATCAAACCACCAATCATATTACTGAAATTGTTTCTATAGGCGGCACTACCGCTACCGAAACCCAAGAAAAAATGAGAAGAGATGGCTTTGAGTTTGTCCTCAATCCCGATGGTTCGGTTACCCAAAAAAGCAAAAAGCAAGAGAATAAATGGTTTTACGATGCGACGAAGATGGAATATGTAGCAAAAAAATAAATAAAAAAAGGGCTCACTTAAAATGAGCCGTTTTTGTATAAATGCTTTTTGAAATGGGATTATTTATTCCTGCACGCTGATTTCAAAAGTTTTATTCCAATTCTTACCGGTTACTAGTATCGTATTGGAGGCTTTTCGAAACGCAATTCCGTTTAAAACTTCTGCTTCTTTATTGGTTACCTTAGCTCTTAATGCCGATAAATCTAACACTGCTTCTACAGCACCGCTTTGCGGATTGATCACTGCTATGGCATCTTTTTGCCAAATGTTACCATAGATTTTTCCGTTGATCCACTCGAGTTCGTTTATACTTTTAATCTTGCTGTCATTGGTATATACATTCACAAAGTCAACCAATTTAAGGCTTTCGGGATCCATCGTCCAAATCTTTTCGGTGCCGTCTGAATGGTAAATCATCTTGCCGTCATTGGTCATGCCCCAACCTTCAACCACTTTATCGTATTTAAAGGTTTTTAGTTTTTTCATTGTTTTAGCGTCATATACAAACCCTTCGTAGTTTTGCCATGAGAGTTGGTATACTTTATCCTTTAAAACGGTAATACCTTCACCAAAATACTGTTGGTCAAGCCCCACTTTTTTATAAGTTTTTCCGGTTTTGTAATCCACTTTGGCAAAATAAGATTTTCCGTTTTGTCCGGTACTTTCCATTAAAGTATCGTTGTAAAATTCGTAGCCTTCGGTAAATGCCTCTACATCGTGGTCATATGTATTGACCACAGTATATTGTAATAGTTTCGGAGCAACTGCCGCGGCTACTTCTACGCGTGTCTTTGTGGAAACCGTATCGCCTTCAAAATATACCAAGGCTTTGATGCTTTGGTACCCCAATTTCTTTCCAACCAAATCCAAGGTAAATTTACCATTTCCTTTGACCGAGTTGACTCTTTCGTCATTGGCAAAATACACTACACTGTCGATGGTTTTGTTATTGTTGTTTACTAAAGTAAAATCCACTTTCTCATTGGCCTGGTACAAAGCTTTTAAAGTGCTCTCATCAAAGCTGAAATAGCTTTCCTTGTCTTTTTGGCTGTCACAACCCACGATGTTTAGGGCTAAAAAAGTGGTTATGAATAGGTTATAAACTTTCATTTTTCAGATTTATTTTTTCACTCACAAATATATTTATAAAGCTCTTAAATTCTTGCAAAAAAATAAAAAGATTGTATATTTGCAACGGCAAGTCCTACACGACCAGCTCCTACAAAATCCTCCAGGATGGGAACATAGCAAAGGTATGTGGTTGTAGCGGTGCGATGTAGGTCGCTTGCCATTTTTTTTAAAAAGTATCCCGCCCCGAAGTTTCGGGATATCGGGATTTTTTATTTTTACACCCTATGGTTTTATCCTGGCAAATAGTAAAGTTCAACCTCAAAGAAACCTTTGCCATTGCTTATGGGAATTATACTTTCAGAGAAGCTTTAATCGTATCCTTGCAAAGTCATGGCGAAAAAGGGTTTGGCGAATGTACTTCAATAGATTATTACGGAATTAATTTGGCAGATTTTGAGCGCATTTTAGCCAAAGTCAAAGCCCAAATTGAAAGCCAAAAAACCAATCATCCCACCGAGTTTTATTCTTTTCTAACGTCTTTGGAATTACCGAGTTTTCTCCGTTCCGCACTAGATTGTGCCTATTGGGATTTGTTTGGCAAACTCGAACAGCAAAACTTTTTGGAGCTCAATCAAATCCATTACAACCAATGGCCGGAATCGTCTATTACGATCAGTGTAGATTCGGTCGAAAAGCAAATCGAAAAGATACAGCAATCGGCTTGGTCTAAGTTTAAAGTCAAGTGCAACCATTTTAGCGAAAGTGATATCACTCAGTTATTCCAACTCAATAAAAACCTTGCCTTAGATTCTAATGGCAGTTTTACGGCTGAAGAATGTCTTTGGTTAGAGCAAAACGAGTTGGTTTCAAAGTTTTCTTATGTAGAACAACCCATGAAAACAGGAGTGGAGCAGTATGCCCATTTGCACGCTAACAAGTTCGCCAATTGGATGGCCGATGAAGATTGTCAAGATATTTCAGTCCTTAATGATTTGGTGCCGCATTATAAAAGCATCAATATCAAATTGGTCAAGTGTGGCGGATTGACTCCGGCACTGGAAATGATTGCTGAAGCGCGAAAATTAAATTTCAACATCATGATTGGTTGCATGACCGAATCAACGATAGGCATTTCTGCCGGAGCGGTTTTAGCACCTTTGTGTGACTATGCCGATTTAGACGGCGCCAATTTAATTGCCAACGACATCGCCAAAGGAAGCCAGGTTGTTAATGGGAAAATTCAGCTGAGTGAAAATCACGGATTGGGAATCAAATTAATTTAAAAGCATTTATCTTTATTGATTGAAAAGAGCATTGGATATAGAATATAGAATATAGAATATAGAATATAGAATATAGAATATAGAAT
>JBDLVY010000052.1:0-27199 GCA_039804545.1 Bacteroidota bacterium
GTTTTGTTGGGAAATTTGGGTGTAAAAATTCAAAAAAACGGCGTTGGCGATTACACCTTTCAAGCTGATGAAGTCAATATAGATTATTTAAAAACCGAAGCTTTCAAAAAAGAAGGCGGCAGTTTAAGAGGTTCGATTATGATTGTTGGGCCACTTTTAGCCCGATTTGGTTGTGGTTATATTCCGAAACCCGGAGGTGATAAAATTGGCCGTCGTCGTTTGGATACACACTTTGAAGGATTCATCAATCTTGGGGCGAAATTCCGTTATGAAAGAGAAGACCATTTCTACGGAGTGGAAACCAAAACCCGTTTGAAAGGCGCGCACATGTTGTTAGACGAAGCATCGGTAACCGGAACAGCAAATATCGTAATGGCAGCTGTTTTAGCCGAAGGAACAACTACAATTTATAACGCAGCTTGTGAGCCTTACTTGCAACAATTGTGTAAAATGTTGAACTCGATGGGTGCCAAAATCACCGGTGTTGGTTCTAATTTATTAACGATAGAAGGTGTTGAAAAATTAGGTGGTTGTGAGCACCGAATTCTTCCGGACATGATTGAAATTGGTTCATGGATAGGATTGGCCGCAATGACCCGTAGTGAAATTACCATTAAAAATGTAAGCTGGGAAAACTTAGGGGTTATTCCGAATGTATTCAGAAAGCTGGGCATCACTTTAGAGAAAAAAGGAGACGATATTTATATACCGGCTCATACCAAAGGTTATACTGTAAAAACCGATATTGACGGTTCGATTTTAACCATAGCCGATGCACCATGGCCAGGATTTACACCTGATTTATTGAGTATCGTTTTGGTGGTAGCAACGCAAGCGAATGGCGATGTTTTAATTCACCAAAAAATGTTTGAAAGCCGTTTGTTTTTTGTAGACAAATTGATTGATATGGGTGCCAAAATCATGCTGTGCGATCCACACCGAGCTGTTGTAATGGGACACAATTTCCAATCGCAATTAAAAGCTACGGTAATGTCGTCGCCAGATATTCGTGCGGGAATTTCATTATTGATTGCAGCGCTTTCCGCCAAAGGAACTTCTACCATTCAAAACATCGAGCAAATCGATAGGGGTTACGAAAGAATTGACGAAAGACTTCGTGCTTTAGGAGCTAACATTGTAAGAGTTTAAAACAATATGATTTATTTTAAACCATTAAGGTATTAAGAGAATTAAGAAAAACTTAATGAAACTTAATACCTTAATGGTTTTTTAGTTTTAATATATTTTAATGTTTATGGAAACTTACATCATCGTACTACTTTGTATTGCTTCTTTCTTTGCCGGATTTGTCGATGCTATTGTTGGCGGCGGCGGTTTGATTCAAACTCCGGTGGCGATGATATTGATGCCTAATTTATCGGTGGCGAGTATTATAGGTTCGCTCAAAATCCCGGCATTTAGTGGTACTAGTTTTGCTGCTTTTCAGTATTTGAAGAAAGTCGATATGGACTGGAAACTGCTTTCCATTATGGCAGTTTTGGCTTTTTGTGCTGCTTTTTGTGGTTCGGCACTGTTGAATGTGGTCAGCAATGATTTTATGAAACCTTTGTTGTTTTTTATTTTAATCGGATTGGCGATTTATACTTTCAAAAAGAAAAACTTTGGGCAGCAGCAAGTAAAAGACCATTCGGCCCAAAAACAAATTATTTATGCCGTTATTATTAGTGTTTTGGTTGGTTTCTACGACGGATTTATTGGTCCAGGAACCGGAAGTTTTTTGGTTTTAGGTTTTGTTTCCATTTTAGGCTTTGATTTTCTTCACGCTTCCGCGAATGCTAAAATGGTCAATCTTGCGACCAACTTTGGCTCGATTTGTCTTTTCGTTTTAAAAGGCAAAATCATTTGGGCTTTCGCAATTCCGATGGCTTTTTGTAATGCACTTGGTGGATGGATGGGCGCTAAATTGGCCATAAAAAAAGGAAACACCTTCATTAGAAAGTTTTTCCTTTTTGTAGTGATATTAACCTTAATCCGATTCGGATATGATGTTTTCCTGACTTAGAAATTCAAACCAAACATCACACCATCGCCTTGATATCCATTTTGATAAGTACGTACGTAATCGATTCTTAAAATTCTGAATTTGCCAAAACCTAAGTTGGTTAAACCGGCTGAGAATTCTTGGTAAGGATTTCTATCGGGAACGGCTAAGTTTTTAAAACCTAAAACTAATTTCGACTGTAATTTGTTCAACAACGGAATTTTATTCATGATAAATCCTTTGTCATTGTATTCCATATGCGTTTCAAAATAGCTGTCGTTAGTACTGGCTAAATAGTATGGTAAAAAGTTGAATTGATTGGTATATGAACTCCCAAAAACCACATGGGTTTGGTTACCGTTAAAGTGGTTGTAATCTACAAACGAGATGCCTTCTGCGTTGAAGAACTTTCCGGCTTTACTGTTAATGGCAATTTCGCCTTTATTGCCCAGTGTTACATCATAGTTTACTCTGGCCGAAATTTTATCATAATTGAAATTGTCTTCACTACCACCGAATCCTTTTTCGTAATTTAGAGAAAGAGTAGGGTATTTGTTATTGCCGAGATTGTATTTTCCGTCAGGTCTTGTAATGTATTCTTGGCCAAATTTAATTCGGGCGCCCACATTCAATTTAACCAAGTTATGTCGGTCAATTGCCGATGTCGCATAATCAAATGGAAGCAATGGATTGTTAGAAGTATACAAATCATCGTTTTTAATAAAAGTATAATCTGTAGTGTTGAAAAGCGGCTTTCTTTCGGAATATTCAAGTCCCAAACTCATGTTTAAACCATTGAACATTTCTCTCGAAAAATTGGCTGCGATATAATTTTTCTCATACAATTTCATAAAATTATTTTTGAAAAATAGCGTACTTACAGTATTAATTAATTTTGAAATTGGCTCTTCGCGGTTGAATTGATTTACGGCATTTCCGCCAAAAACAGAAAGATACGATTTGGATTTGTTGCTTAATTTAGATGAAAAATAAGCAGTTGGTCTAAACCTTTCATCCGAAAAACCATAAGCCAACGAGGAACCAAATTGATAGTAAGTATTTTTATCTTCGTTTCTTTTGAAGTAGGACAAACCAATGCTGGAGTTCCAACCTTGAACAGTATTAAAAGAAGTATTCATCAATGGGCCATCATAATTTAAAGACCATTTTTTGTACGAATTCGAATAGCGGTAGCCGTTTAAAATATCGGTGATGTTAAACTTGTTTCTCTTGGCGTCTATGGAATCTAAATATACTTTTGATTTCTTCTTTTCCTGTAGCGCATCTTTTTTGATATAATCAGTAGTTTCTTCTGAGGTCAATGGCACAGGTCGAATGGTGCTCCAAAAGGCGTCGTCTTTTTTATTGGCGTTTTCCTCAAATCGTATGACTTCTGCAGTAAAGGTTTTCTTTTCAAATTTTTCCGGAAAAGCAAAATTAGAAAACACATAGGTAAATCGCCCTGAGATATTTACGCCAAACATTCCTGCGTCAAAGTCTAAGGTTTGGGTGTTTTTCGCCCAAATTTTTGAAGTGCTGTTGTAGCTGAAGTTTTGTTTCAAGGCCATGGTATTTAAGGCCGGATTCTGAATTTGTTTACCGGTAAAATTCACATCAACGGCATAAATGGCATAAGTATCATCTACTATATAAATGTAGCCCGACATCACCGGCTCAGTTTCGCGGCGAGGGATGATTTTAATTTTATTGATTTGTTGGCGATTTTCGGTAAAAAAAGAACCTTCAAATTGGTATTTGTAATAATTGAAAGCATTATCGGCTATGGGTGAAACTACATTGACATCGAATTCTAAATAATTGTCATAAAAATCGAAGTTAGCCGAAGAGGCATCATTAAAACTAAAACCGTTGTCGTTGCCACTAACTTTAGAAGCCAGGATTTCTTCTTTCATTTTATCCGGTTTTTGGAAAGTAACTTTAGAGACCGTTTCTGATAAATATAAAATACCACTTCGGGTTGAGTCTATGATTTCATCAAAAAAGTCTAATTTTTGCCCTAAGATGGTTTTGGGTAAATTTTTAACTCTGAAAATACCTCTTGAATAAAAATCGGCAGTGTATCTGGACGTTTTTGAAGAGTTGTCTTTTTTGTTTTGAATGGCTTTGCGGATAATTTCGTTGGCCGGATTGTCTTTTGGATTGATTACAACTTCATTGAGTATGATGTTTTCTTCTGCCAAAACAATGTCTAAAACAGTCGGTGTTTTATCAGTGGTAACCGTTTTTTTTATGGTTTTATAACCTAAGTATTGAAAAACTATCGTGTGACTGCCTGTAGTTTTGAGGTTTAGTTCAAATTTCCCTTGTTCGTTAGTCGTTGTACCGTTATAGGTGTTTTCTTCAAATATGTTTACAAAAGGTAATGGATTTCCTTTTTCATCGGTGACTTTGCCTTTAATTTGGGCTAAAGAAATTGTTGTAATCAATAAGGTGAAGGCGAAGAGTAGTTTTTTTTTCATGTTTTTATTTGTTACACAGAGATTCACAGAGTCTTAAGAGATTCACGGAGTTTAAATTTTGAATCTTTTTATTCCTTGTTTTAGCATTTTTGTATTAAAGTTGATTAGTAATCCGGTTGAATAATTTCCTAATTTCATATAGGTTAATATTTGGGCAAAATGTACATCAGTAAAAGCTTCTACAGTTTTGAGTTCAATAACTAATTTGTTTTCAATTAATAAATCAATTCTATAGCCTTGCTCTAATTTTATTTCTTTGTAAATTAACGGTAGCGATTTTTCACATTCAGCATTGATTCCGGATTTTTTAATTTCATAAAATAAACACTCCTTGTAAGCTGATTCTAATAAACCAGGGCCAAGTTGCCGATGCACTTCAATAGCTAATCCGATAACTTTTTCTGTCAGTAAATTGATTTCCATAATTTCTCAGTGTATCTCCTTTTTGCTCCGTGAATCTCTGTGAAACTACAAAAAAGATTGCAAAGCCAATTCGTAACTTTTTAAACCGAAACCAATGATAATTCCTTTAGCATTAGGAGAAATAAAAGATTGATGACGGAAAGTTTCTCGAGCAAATGTATTAGAAATGTGTACTTCAATAACCGGCGTTGTGATAGCTTTAACAGCATCGCCTATGCCTACAGAAGTATGAGTGTAGGCAGCTGCATTGAGAATGATGCCGTCATAAGTAAAGCCAACTTCCTGAATTTTATCAATCAATTCGCCTTCTATATTACTTTGAAAATAATCTAATTCAAGTGTAGCATATTTGTTTTTTAATGCTTCGAAATAGGTTTCGAAAGTTATGTTTCCATATACTTCCGGTTCTCGTTTTCCCAACAAGTTTAAATTGGGGCCATTGATGATAATGATTTTCATGGTAAAGATTTTGAGTAAAAATAAAAAACCGCTTTCGAACGAACAACGGTTTTATAGTAAAGTTATGATTTTATTAAAATCGTTAGCCTAAAGAAAGTTGGGATAAGTAGAGCCATCTGCATTATTGCATTCCAGTTTAGCAAATTTGGCACCGACTTTCTATCCGAATTTTAAAGTTTGGGCAGTTGTGAATTAAAGTCAAACAAGACCAATAAAACTTATGATTGCTTTTTTCTTATTTTTTAAGCCTTTAATTGTTAATATTATATTTATAAACCTTGTTTGGTTCATTTTTAGTATTTAATTCACTTTTTTTCTACAAAGGACATGTTCTAAGGTGTGTTTTGGTTGTTGCTAAAAGGTGTCTGTTAATTGGAGTTGTAAGTAACTCTTTGTAAGACAGTAAAAAAGCAATGTTTATTTGTTAACAAACTTGTTAATAAGTCAAATCTCTCTTATTCTCCTTATTAATCTAAAAAAATAACTTTGTCCATATTAATTTTAAAAATTAAACAAACATGAAAAAAATTATTTTAACAGTTGCTGCAGTATTCGCTTTAACGTTTGCTAATGCACAAGACAAAAAAGAAAGTTCTGAAGGATTTGCTAAAGGAGATTTGTTCTTAACAGGTACTGCTGGTTTTTCTAGTGAAAAAACTGGTGATGCAAAATCAGATGGCATGACTCTTTCACCAGGACTTGGTTATTTCTTAACTGACAATATTGCTTTAGTTGGTGCTTTAGAGTACTCTTCTTCTAAAGTAGGAGATGCTAAAACTACAGGTTTTGGTGTACACGCAGGTGTTAAATATTTCTGGACACCAGCAAGTAAATTTTCATTATCTATTGGTGGAGAATTATTCTTAGACACAGTAAAAGATCCAGCTGACGTAAAAACTAAAGAAATTGGATTAAACGTTCCAGTAGGATTACATTATTTTGTTTCTGACAGTTTTGCAATCACTTCTACTTGGGGTGGATTTGGTTATTCATCTAATGATAATGGTGGAGACGGAGCTGACAAAACTACAGGATTTAATTTAGGTCTTGATATGACTACAATCAATTTTGGTTTGATCTACAAACTGTAATCAACTTTTGAATTGATATTCATTTAAACCACGCTATTAGCGTGGTTTTTTTATTTAAGGATAAAGTATGTTAACCTCTCTATCGTGAGAGGTTTTTTTATACCCATACATTTCGTTTATTTGTAATATGAACTGGAACAGTTATATCAAAAGTTTTCAATCGTATTTAAAAATTGAGCGTGGTTTGTCTAAAAACACCATTACCAATTACACTTTCGATTTAGAAAGACTTTGTGTTTTTTTGAATGAAAATAGTATTGCTATAGCACCCGAAAAAATTGGAGAAGAAACCATTCAACAATTTATATATGCTGTTTCTAAAGAGGTCAATGCGCGATCGCAAGCCCGAATTATTTCAGGATTAAAAAGTTTTTTTACGTATTTGATTTTTGAAGATTATCGTTCGGATAATCCAATGGAATTGATTGAAGCACCCAAGATTGGCAGAAAATTACCTGATACACTTTCTTTAGAAGACATTGACAATTTGATTGGTGCTATTAATTTGGCCACGCCCGAAGGGGAACGCAACAGGGCTATGTTAGAAACTCTTTATGGCTGTGGTTTGCGCGTTTCCGAAATTATAACCTTAAAGATATCCGATTTGTTTTTTGAGGAAGGTTTTATCAAGATTACGGGTAAAGGTAACAAACAGCGTTTTGTGCCAATTGCGGAATCGACCCAAAAATATATTGAATTGTATAAAGATTCTATCAGAAATCACATGGTTATTGCCAAAGGTTTTGAAGATACTTTGTTTTTAAACCGAAGGGGAAAGCAACTCACCAGAGCTATGGTTTTTACTATCATTAAAACGTTAGCTGTAAAGATTAATTTGGCCAAAAATATTAGTCCTCACACACTTAGGCATTCCTTTGCTACTCACTTGCTTGAAAATGGGGCCGATTTGCGTTCGATTCAAATGATGCTTGGGCACGAATCTATAACTACTACTGAAATATATGTGCATTTAGACAGAAAACATTTAACACAAATCGTGAACAGATTTCATCCCAGAAAGCTTTAGAAAGTTGGATTTTTATTTATTTTTGCAGTCAAAGAAAAACAATAATCCCCAAATCAGTTTTTATAATGAAATTCAACAACGCTTACGTTGTAGATGATGATAAAGTCCAACACTTTATTTTCAAAAAGCTACTGGAAAGGAATCATGTTGAAACCAATATTTCTTTCTTTGAAAATGGTTTTGAAGCATTAAATGATTTAAAAATTAAACTCCAAAACGACAAAGATTTTCCCGATTTAATTCTGTTAGATATTAATATGCCAGTCCTTGATGGCTGGCAGTTTTTGACTGAGTTCAATCAAATTGATAACGACCATATCAAAGACGTTAAAATATATATAGTCAGCTCTTCTGATTACGATTTTAATATTGAAAAAATCGAACAGTTTAAAGGAATAATTACCAATTATTTTATAAAACCAATGAGTAATGAGGTATTTAAAGGAATATTTCTGTAATAAAAAAAGGCGACCGTTTGGCCGCCTTTTTTTGTGGATGTCTTTTTTTATTTAGCAATATTCACTGCTCTGGTTTCGCGAATAACAGTAATTTTCACTTGACCCGGATAAGTCATCTCGGTTTGTATTTTTTGTGATATTTCAAAAGACAGATTTGACGCCATGTCATCACTTACTTTTTCACTTTCAACAATCACACGCAATTCACGTCCTGCTTGAATAGCATACGCATTTTTAACGCCGTTAAAGCCAAAGGCAATGTTTTCTAAGTCTTTTAATCTTTGGATATAGGAATCCAAAACCTGACGTCTTGCGCCTGGTCTGGCACCTGAAATCGCATCACACACTTGGATGATTGGAGAAATTAAATATTTCATTTCAATCTCGTCATGGTGGGCACCAATCGCATTACAAACTTCTTCTTTCTCACCATATTTTTCAGCCCATTGCATTCCCAATAAAGCGTGAGGTAAATCACTTTCAGTATCCGGTACTTTTCCGATATCGTGAAGTAAACCGGCACGCTTGGCCAATTTTACATTCAATCCTAATTCGGCTGCCATAATACCACAAAGCTTAGCTACTTCACGTGAGTGTTGTAATAAGTTTTGACCGTAAGATGAACGGTATTTCATTCTACCAACTACTTTAATTAATTCAGGGTGTAAACCGTGGATTCCTAAGTCGATTACAGTACGTTTACCAACTTCTATAATTTCGTCGTCAATTTGTTTGGTAGTTTTGGCCACCACTTCTTCAATTCTCGCTGGGTGAATTCTACCATCAGTTACCAATTTGTGTAAAGACAAACGGGCGATTTCTCTTCTTACCGGGTCAAAACACGAAAGGATAATTGCTTCTGGGGTATCGTCAACGATGATTTCAACTCCGGTTGCAGCTTCTAAAGCACGGATGTTTCTTCCTTCACGACCAATAATTCTTCCTTTCACATCATCCGATTCGATATTGAATACTGACACACAATTTTCAACAGCTTCTTCGGTTCCAACTCTTTGAATTGTACTGATAATTACTTTTTTGGCTTCTTGTTGTGCGGTTAGTTTTGCTTCTTCAATCGTGTCTTGGATGTGTGACATCGCTTTGGTTTTAGCTTCAGCTTTTAAACTTTCTATCAATTGCTCACGGGCATCTTCAGCCGAAAGACCAGAGATTACTTCCAATTGTTCTACTTGACTTTTGTGAAGTTTTTCCAATTCTTGGTGCTTCTTGTCAATTAATTCAATCTTAGATTCGTACTCTTTAGTTTTAGTTTCGTAATCGTCGTTAATTTTCTTGGCTTTGGCCAATTCACTTGATACTTGAGATTCTTTGTCGCGAGTTCTTTTCTCTACTTCAGCTATTTTTTTGTCTTTATTCAGAATCTCTTTTTCGTGTTCCGATTTTAATTCTAAAAATTTCTCTTTGGCCTGAAGTAACTTGTCTTTTTTAATGTTTTCTGCCTCAATATTGGCATCTCTCAAGATTGTGCTGGCTTCTTTTTTTGCATTTTTAACCATGTTGGATACGTTGCTTTTCTCGAGGAATTTTGCAATTCCAAAGCCTCCGCCTACGCCAACGATTAACGCAATTATAGTTAATGTAATTTCCATGTTTTGTTAGTGTTTATATATAAAAAAAGCCTACATTAGGTGAATGCATAAACTCGTAAAGACAAGTTTTGAGCTAACTCGTTGGTCAAGGATCCACGATGAAAGTGGCGTGCTTTAGTAACGATGACTGGCTCATTCTAATTTGTTAGTGTTGAGTTTACCAATTAAAATCTAATGTAGGCGGTATTGTAATCTATGTTAAGAACGTTATTTTTTGTCGAGATAGTCGAACAATAAATCATTAATTTTTTTCAATCTGTCAAGAGTTTCTGAACCATCAATGGCATTGTCAACTTGCTTTTGTTCTACTTGTGAGGCAAATTGTAAAGCGCACATGGCTAATACATCTTGCTTGTCGCGAACCGCATAGTTTTCTTCGAATTGCTTAATCATCGCATCAATCTTTTTGGAAGCGCTTCTCAGCCCTTCTTCTTGTGATAGGTCTACCGTCAACGGATAAACTCTGTCTGCAATTGATAATTTTATTTTAAGCTTTTCATCCATATTTTTAGTCTGATAACTGCGCTATACAGTGATCTATCTCTCGGATTAATGAATTTATTTTAAGCTTGGTATCTCGTTTGTTTTCTTCACCGCCTAATAATGAATTGGCCATTTTGAGCGATTCACAATCCGATTTTAAGTTGTTAATTTCCTCGGTTTGCTTTTGAATCAGGTTTGCAGCTTCTTGTAATTCTGTTCTTAATGCCATAGAATTTTTCTCCAAACTGTCTATTTTCATAAAAAGTTTTTCAATCCTATTTTCAACAGAATCAATTATTTCTGCAATTTCACTCATAAATTACTTTATTCATTACTTACTTTACAAAGTTAGGATTCTATTTTGTTTGCACAATATTTTTGACAATTATTTATTGCTAATTTTAAACGGATTTATAATAATTTGTTTTTTAAGTAGTTATAAATTAAAAACACTAATCGTAAATTTTAACTTACTTTTTTGTACCTTAGCTAAAACATTGCTTTTTATGAAATTCATCTGGTTCTTTTGTAGTTGTTCTGCTTTGCTCTTTGGCCAAAATCAGTATCCAAAGGACTATTTTCGTTCTCCTTTGGATATTCCATTGCAGCTTTCGGGAAATTTTGGAGAGTTGAGACCTAATCATTTTCATTCCGGCTTTGATTTTAAAACACAAAAGAAAGAAGGTTTCTCGGTTTATGCCGTTGCTGAAGGTTATATTTCCAGAATTAAAATTGCAGAAAACGGTTACGGCAAAGCCATTTACATCACACATCCTAATGGTTACACCTCTGTTTACGGTCACTTGCAATCGGGTTTTGGCGAAGTCGAGAAATTAATCAAAAGTGAACAATACAAAGCGAATTCTTTTGAAATTGATGTCAATTTTTCACCCAAAGATTTTTTGGTTAAGAAGGATGATGTTATTGCCATTTCCGGAAATACTGGAGGTTCAGACGGACCGCATTTGCATTTTGAGATACGCGATACCCAATCTGAAAATATAATTAACCCAATGTATTTCGGGTTTGATTCGGTTATTACTGATGCTAAAAGACCCATTTTAAATAGCTTGTTGGTTTATCCTTTAGACCATAATTCAGTGGTTAATCAATCTAAAAGACCAATCGCCGTGAGTATTTCCCAACAACCCGATGGCAGTTACATAGCCGAAAAAATAGTAGCGTCGGGAAAAATTGGTTTCGGAATTACTACTATCGATTATGATGACGTTTCCTGGAATGCCAATGGTGTTTTTAGAGTGCAGACTTATCTCAATGGCAAGACTGATTTTCGATACCAATTTGACACTTTTTCTTTTGACGAAACCCGCTATGTCAATGCTCTGATTGATTATGGACGTTATAAAAAAATAGGCCAAAGAGTCCAGAAATTATTTGTCGAAAATCCTTATCCGTTGCGTATTATTGAATTCGGAAATACAAACGGGATTATTTCGGTAGTTTCTAATGTCAACCAAAATTACAAAATTGAAATCGCTGATTTCAGTGAGAATTTGACGCGGGTTTTTATTCCCATTGAATATGCTTCAATGCCTGTGCAGGTTGCTCAGGAAACAGTTACTTCTAAATATTGGGTCAAAACCAACAAAGAAAACATTTTCTCCTTAGAAAATGTGACTGTTACTATTCCGCCCAAAACTTTTTTGAAAGATTTTCAAATGGATTTTGAGGTCAAAAACGGTTTGCTTCACCTTCATGAAGATGTTGAGCCGGCTTTCGTCAATATGGCAATTACTTTTGAAGATAGCCTTAGTTCAGAAACAGATCGTCAAAAAATGTTTATCGGTTCCATCGACGGCAAAAAAATATATTATTACAATACTAAACGCTACAAAAATTCGTTTACTGTTTATTCCAAATATTTGGGAGATTATAAGTTGTTCAAAGACAGTATGCCTCCAAAAATCAAGAGTGATAAGAAAATTGGAGGTAAATGGATTAGCCAACAGGAAACCCTGCAGTTTACCATTTCCGACGATTTATCCGGAATTAAAAGTTACGAAGGAACGCTCAACGGTCAATGGATATTATTAGAATATGATCCTAAAACCAAAAAATTGATCCATCATTTTTCGGATGGTATTGTCGCCGAAGGTAAAAACGATTTAAAAATAGTGGTTACTGATAATGTTGGAAATTCTACTATCTTTGAAACACAATTTTTCAGAAGTCAAAAACCTTAAAGTCATAGTTTGAGAACAAATAAATTCCTATTCACGCTCCTTTTTATTGCGTTCAGTTGCATCGCTTTTGCCCAAAACCAAACCGCTAAAGTCGCCGGAGTCGTACTCGATGAAAACAACAAGCCTGTTGAAGGTGTTACCGTTAGCTACCAAACCAAATCTTCTGTAACCGATACTAATGGGTTTTACGGAATAACTGTTCCGGCCAACCAAAAAATTGTTTTGGTCTTTACCCATCCATCTTTGAAGAAAATAACGGCCACATTACAATTAAAACCTAATGAAGAAAAAGAGTTTTATGTGGTTATGAATGATGCGGAACAATTGGGCGAAGTAGTCGTAACAGGAAAGAGAGGTCGTGTTCAGGGTATTATTTCTGTTTCCCCAGAAGCTATCCGAAAAAACCCAAGCGCCATGCCCGGCGTGGAAAGTGTTATAAAATTGATGCCATCGGCCAGCGGAAATAACGAATTGAGTTCCGGCTACAATGTTCGCGGCGGAAATTATGATGAAAACTTGGTTTATGTAAATGAAATAGAAGTCTATCGACCATTCTTAGTTCGCTCCGGACAACAAGAAGGATTGAGTTTTACCAATACGGATATGGTGCAGAATGTTGAATTTTCTGCGGGTGGATTTCAAGCCAAATACGGCGATAAATTGTCTTCCGTTTTAGATATTACTTATCGAACTCCCAAAAAATACAGCGTTAGTGCCGAAGCCAGTTTCTTAGGCGGAAGTCTCACAGGTGAAGGGGTTTCTAAAAATAAAAAATGGTCAGCCATTACGGGTGTTCGTTACCGAGACAATTCGCTTTTTGTCAACAGTCAGGAAACGCAAACCAATTACCGACCAACATTTGCCGATGTGCAAACCAATGTTAATTTTAGTCCAAATGATAAGTGGAAATTTAGTTTCTTAGGGAATGCCTCGCAAAACAAATACAATTACCAACCGTTATCACGCCAAACCAATTTTGGAACGATAGACGAGCCGATAGCGCTTCAGATTTTTTATGAAGGTCAGGAAAAAGACAAATACCAAACGCTTTTTGGGGCTTTTAAAACTACTTTCAATAAAGACGATAACAATAATTTCCGATTGATTACTTCGGTTTATCATACGCAAGAGCAAGAGTACTTCGATATTTTTGCAGCTTATTTTTTAGGCGAAGTTGATACCAATATCGGTTCGGAAACTTTAGGCGAGGTGACTTTTAACCGCGGTATCGGAACACAATTGAACCATGCGCGCAATGATTTAGACGCTTTAATCATCAATGCGGAAGTAAAAGGAACGCATTTTATCAAAAACAAAAAACACCAAATCGATTGGGGTTTCAAATACACTCGCGAAAATATACGCGATAGAATAGTAGAGTGGGAAGTAATTGATTCCGCCGGTTTTTCTATCAATCCGCCTGAGTTTGATTTCCCGAATGACCAACCCTATAATCCTTATGTCGGACCTTTAGTGCCTTACCAAAATGTGAGAGCGACTAATTTTATTGACATCGACAGACTTTCAGGATTTGCGCAATGGAATACCAAAACCAACTTGGGCAACAGCCAATTTTGGATTACTGCCGGTGCGCGTTTTCACAATTGGACCGTTTCAGGCGACGGCATTTCCAATGCTAAAAGCCAAACCGTTTTCAGTCCGAGAGCACAGTTTGCCCTCAAACCGGATTGGGACAAAGACATGATGTTTCGTTTTTCTGCCGGTTTTTATCACCAACCGCCATTTTACCGTGAGTTGAGAGATATGAACGGTGCGGTGAATCCGAATGTAAAAGCCCAACAGTCGATTCACTTTGTATTGAGTAATGACTATAATTTTATGATGAACAACCGCAAGTTCAAATTGGTTACCGAAGCCTATTACAAAACGATGAAGGATGTGAATACTTATACGTTGGAAAACGTACGAATTCGTTACCGTGCCAATAATGACGCGGAAGCTTTTGCCTACGGTTTGGAAGCAAGGTTAAATGGAGAGTTTGTTCCGGGAACTGAATCTTGGTTGAGTTTTGGTTATATGAAAACCGAAGAAAATCAAAACAATAGAGGATATATTGCACGTCCGACAGACCAACGATTGAAATTCGGAATCTTGTTCCAGGATTATATGCCCAATTTGCCTAATATGAAATTGTACTTGAATTTGGTGTACAACACCGGTTTGCCCGGAGGTTCGCCTTCTTATGCCGATGCTTATACTTACCAAAGTCGTTTGCGCGATTACCGTCGTGCCGATGTTGGATTTTCGTATGTGTTGACCGAAAGAAACAACGAAAGAGCAGATAGTCATTGGCTTAAAAAATTTGAGGATTTATCCATTGGTTTTGAAATCTTCAATTTGTTCAACAACCAAAATGCGATAACCAATACTTGGGTGCGTGATGTGTATACGAAAAACCAATATGGAATTCCCAATTACATGACCACGCGTGTTTTCAATGTGAAACTGACTGCAAAATTGTAGAAATAAATCACTAATTTTGGTTGACAAATTTATCTCAGATGAAAAAATACACTTTCTATATTTCCTTGATTTTAGCGGTAACTTTTGTTAGTTGTAAAAAAGAAGTAGCGCCAACGCCCAAAGTAATTTACGAAGATTCTTCAAAAGTCAAAAACGAAGTTCCTCAAGACACTGCGCAAATAGAAATTGCTGATTTGCCCATCAACATGGAGGGAACCAATTATTTGATTTTTCCCATTGGAACTATGCCAGGAGATAAAAAAGGACTTAAATCTTATGATTCCGGGACAGGCTATACGGTTTCTAATTATGGCGAGTACCAAATTACCGGTTATTTGAAGAATTTTAAATTTAGAGAAATGGGAAAAGATTCCCTTTATGCCTTGACCGATAAGAATGTTTTGATTGAAACGGCAACTTATTTGAAGCCTTTAGCCGACAAGACCAAAAAGCAGTTAATGGTGTATACTTTGGCAGATATGGATACCAATAAAGACAATAAACTCGACAATAACGATATCAAGTCACTTTATGTGAGCGATATTTCAGGAAAAAATTTCGCCAAACTATCGGTTGATTTTCAGGAATTAATCGATTGGAATTTGATTGAGGCCAAAAGCCAATTGTACTACAGAACGATTGAAGACACCAATAAAAACGGTGAGTTTGACAAGGGAGATTTGCTTCACTATTTCTTCGTGAATCTATTAGACAAAACTTTGAAGTCTACTGAATACAAACCAATTTAAGCTTATTCAAAAGATTGTAAGGAAACCAATTTAGAATAAGTGCCGTTTAACGCTAAAAGTTCGTCATGCGTGCCTTGTTCTACGATTTTACCTTTCTGCATTACTACTATCAAATCTGCTTTTTGAATCGTTGAAAGTCTATGTGCAATTACAACCGAAGTTCGGTTTTGCATCATATTTTCCAAGGCTTGTTGCACCAATCTTTCACTTTCGGTATCCAAAGCAGAAGTCGCTTCGTCCAAAATCATAATCGGTGGATTTTTTAAAACCGCGCGCGCTATCGACAAACGTTGTTTTTGTCCGCCTGAAAGTTTGTTGCCACTGTCACCAATATTAGTTTCAATACCATTGGGCAAATCTTTGACAAACTCATAAGCATTGGCAATATTCAAAGCTTCAATAATTTCTTCATCGGTAGCGTCTAATTTGCCCAAACGAATGTTGTCTTTTATTGTGCCATTAAACATGATGCTGTCTTGGGTAACCAAACCGGTTAAACTGCGCAACGATTTCATGGTGACATCTTTTATGTTGTCATTGTCGATTAAAATTTCGCCACTATTAACATCATAAAATCTTGTTAGCAAATTGGCAATAGTACTTTTACCCGAACCTGATTGCCCAACTAAAGCCACAGTTTTTCCTTTAGGAATAGTCAAAGTGAAATTCTTTAAAACAGGTTCATCGTTGTAAGCAAACGTAATATTTTTTAAATGTATCTCGTTACTGAATTTCACGATTTCTTTGGCATCAGCCTTGTCGGTGATGGTATTTTCAACTTCTAAAACTTCAAAAACACGTTCGGCTGCAGCCAAACCATTTTTAACTTGATAAGATGCTTTAGATATGGCTTTTGCCGGTGTTAAAATATTATAAGCCAGTCCGATGTATGCTATAAATAAAGAGCCGTCGAGGGATTTATCCACCAAGACCAAATTCCCACCGTAAAACAATAAAATAGAAATAACTACGATTCCTAAGAACTCCGACATTGGAGAAGCCAAATTGTTTTTCTTTCCAATGCTGTTGGTTAATTTATAAAGTCGGTCAACAGAATCATTAAAGGTTTTAGAAAAAAAGTTTTCAGCATTATAACTTTTTACCACTTTTAATCCCGACAAAGTTTCTTCGACTACTGAAATTAATTGGCCATTTTCTTGTTGGACTCTTTTTGATTTTCCTTTAAGTGATTTTCCGATTTTAGAGATGATAAACCCAGAAATAGGAATGAAAATGAACACAAAAAGCGTTAGTTTCCAACTTATATTAATCATCGCAATTAAGGAGAAAACGATAGTAAGCGGTTCTTTGATGATAAGTTCTAATATCATAAAAAACGAATTTTGCACTTCATTGATGTCTCCAAGCATACGGGCCATCATGTCGCCTTTTCTTTTTTCAGAATAATATGGAACCGGAAGTTCGATGATCTTTTTGAACATTTTCTCCCGCAAATCACGAAGTACACCTGTTTTTAGTTTGGTTAAATTTTGTAACCCTAAATAGCCAAATAAGTTTTTAAACAAAAAGGTAAAGACTACTATGGAAACGGTTAATAATAAGGCGTAATTTGGTCCTTGAGTTTCTGAAAAATAATTGACATAATAAAAAAGCGTATCGTTCAAATAATTGTCAATACTGCTCAAACCATTGTATGTAGGTAATTGAGTGACTTTTTCTTCATTGCCAAAAAGAACTTTCAGCACCGGAAAAATCATTACCATTCCGATGGTTCCGAAAAGCGCGTACAAAATGTTATGAATAACATTCCAAATAACGTTGCTCTTGTATTTTTTTGCGAAAGGAATTATTTTTTTTAAATTCTCATCCATTAGTTCAACTGCATTTCAGAAATGATAGTGGTAATTTTTTGGACCAAATAGGCTTCGGCAGCCGGAATTTCTTCTACATTTTCGATAGCAGTATTGACACTGAAATAGAATTTAATTTTAGGCTCAGTGCCACTCGGACGCGCACAAATTTTCGAACCGTCTTCTAAATAATAAATCAACACATCTGATTGGGGAATTGTCAAATTTTCTGTTTCCCCGGATAACAAGTTTTTAGCAGTCGAATTTTGATAATCTTCCACCATAATTACGCGTTGACCGTTGATTTCAGCTACAGGATTATCACGCAAGTCAATCATCATTTGCTTGATTTCATTGGCACCTTCGATTCCTTTTTTGGTTAAAGAAATCAAATGCTCTTTATAAAAACCAAAATCAACATAAAGTTGCTGTAAATATTGGTAAACAGAACTGTTATTTTCTTTGGCTTGCGCCGCAATTTCACACATTAATAAGACAGCGCCTACGGCATCTTTATCGCGCACTGCATCACCTACCATATAACCAAAACTCTCTTCACCGCCGCCAATAAATTTCAGCTCAGGAAAATCTTTGATAAACTTGGCTATCCATTTGAAACCGGTCAAGCCCACTTTACATTCTACACCATAAGCTGATGCCAATTCGAGCATCATTGGCGTTGACACTATTGTTGAACCAATGAATTGTTTGCCGTCAATTTTCCCAGCTTTTTTCCATTGTTCCAATAAATAGTTGGTCATCACCACCATGGTTTGATTGCCGTTAAGGAGAATCATTTTGTTGTTATTGTCTCTTACGGCAACACCTAAACGGTCGCTGTCGGGATCGGTTCCAAAAACGATATCGGCTTTTAATTTATCAGCCAAAGCCAAAGCCATAGTTAAGGCTTCTGGTTCTTCCGGATTCGGAGAAACTACGGTTGGGAAATCCCCATTTGGTTCGGCTTGTTCCGGAACGATATTGACATCTGTGTATCCGGCTTTGGCCAAAACACTCGGCACTGATTTGATAGAAGTTCCGTGTAACGAAGTGTAAACAATTTTTAAATTGGCTTTTGCATTTGCAGAAGTATTAAAGCTGGCATTTGCCACGGTTGAATCTACAAAAGCATTATCAATTTCTGTGTCGATATATTCGATTAAACTATTGTTGGCCTCGAATTTGATTTCGCTGTATTTTAAGTCTTCAATGACTTGAATAATTTCTTCATCTTGTGGCGGAACCAATTGTCCTCCGTCTTGCCAATACACCTTATAACCGTTGTATTCAGGCGGATTGTGAGAAGCTGTTAGTACAATTCCGGCATGACAATTCAAGTGTTTTAACGCAAATGACAATTCAGGTGTAGGTCGCATTTCGGAAAACAAGTACACTTTAATCCCGTTAGCCGAGAAAACATCTGCAACCACTTTTCCTAAAGTATCGCTGTTGTGTCGACAATCATAAGCAATTACCACTTTCAACGCTTCACCTGGGAATGATTTTTTTAGATAATCAGAAATGCCTTGGGTGTTTTTGCCCAAAGTATATTTGTTGATGCGATTAGTGCCAACTCCCATGATTCCGCGCATTCCACCGGTTCCGAATTCTAAGTTTTTATAGAAACTCTCTTCCAAATTTTTGGGAGAAGTGGTCATCATTTCTTTGATTTGGTTTTGGGTGTCAACGTCAAAAGTTGGGGTCAACCATTCGTTTACTTTCGCTAAAATATGTTTTTCGATATGCATGGTAATTGATTTTTTATGGAAATGATGTCTTTACAAATTCATTTCGCTTGAAATTTTATAACGCTCTTCATTGTTTTTGGTTCGCAAAATAATTTCACCCAAAAATCCGGCTAGAAACAATTGGGAACCAATAATCATTGAGGTTAAGGCAATATAGAAAAGGGGATTTTGAGCCACTAAAATAGTAGGTTCATGCAATACAAACAGTTTCATCAGTTTGATTCCAATAATTAGAAACGTGGAAATAAATCCAATAATAAACATCACAACACCTAATGCTCCAAATAAGTGCATTGGGCGTTTGCCATATTTAGAAAGGAACCAAATGGTAATCAAGTCTAAGAAACCATTGATGAATCGGCTCATGCCAAATTTAGATTCGCCGTATTTTCTGGCTTGGTGAATGACTACTTTTTCGCCTATGTTAGAAAAGCCGGCATTTTTGGCCAAAACCGGAATATAACGGTGCATTTCGCCCGAAACTTCTATGTTTTTAATCACCACACTTTTGTAAGCTTTCAAGCCACAGTTGAAGTCATTCAAATAAACGCCTGAAGTTTTTCTCGCCGCCCAATTGAATAATTTAGAAGGTAGATTTTTGGCGACCACCGAATCATATCGCTTCTTTTTCCAACCGGAAACCAAGTCAAAATTTTGATTCATCACCATATTGTACAATCCCGGTATTTCATCCGGACTGTCTTGTAAATCGGCATCCATCGTGATTACGACATCGCCTTGAGCTTTAGCAAAACCGGCATGCAAAGCTTGTGATTTTCCGAAGTTTCTCAGAAAACGGATGCCTTTTACATTAGGGTTTTCTTGAGATAAACGCTCAATTAATTTCCAAGAATCATCCGTGCTTCCGTCATCAATAAAAATAACTTCATAGGAATAGTTGTGGGTTGTCATGACTTTGACAATCCATTGGTGTAGTTCGGGTAAAGATTCCTGTTCGTTAAGAAGCGGAATGATAATGGATAGATTCATCTATAATCCTTGAGATGATTTTGATTTAAAAATGGCGGCTAAAATTAGCCCGAAAATGGCTTGAAATATTAAAACTACTGCTAAGCCAAACAATAAATTACCGATAGAGTAATTGTCTGTCTCAGCCATTTTTTGCATAGCTTCATTGACTGCTGAAGCTGGTGTTCCAAAACTTTCCATCATATCAGCCGTGTATTTCATGGTGATTTCTTTGATGGTTTCTTTGGCTTCTGTGTCAATAAAATTAAACAAAACGTAATTAAAAATAGTAGAAATGAATGAACCGATTAAAGCGGCTAGAAAATAAACGGTGAAACCTTCCTTAAAAGTCATGGTTCCCATTTGTTTTTTGGTTTTTGAAACCAAAACAACTCCAATGGTAATGGAAATGGCAAAGGAAACCAAGCCAAGCCACCAACTGGTAAATAGTTTTAAATCGATAACATAAATGGTTGTTATAAAAATAACTGAAAATAATCCTAAGATAATTCCAAAGTTCACGCCGTTTTTCTTAATAATTTCATTCATGGTTTTTAGGTTTTAATTAATTAACAAATATAGTAATTCCGCAATTACTTACCAGTAAGTTTAAAACAATTAAAAAAAGTTACAGTTAGCTTTGATTTTTGTAAAAAAGTTGTATTTTTGCACACTCAATTTAAAAAAAGAAATTAATAAAAGTTGTAGTCAGTTTACACCTTTCAAAGTGAAAGCTTCAAAACGAACTGCTTCAAAACAATAAAAAGATTTATCATGAAAAAAGGAATTCACCCGGAAAATTACAGATTAGTTGCTTTCAAAGACATGTCAAATGAAGATGTTTTTATCACTAAATCTACAGTAGAAACAAAAGAAACAATTACTCACGAAGGTGTTGAATACCCAGTGTACAAAATGGAGATCTCTAGAACATCTCACCCATTTTATACCGGTAAATCTAAACTTATCGATACTGCTGGACGTATTGATAAATTCAAAACTAAATACGCGAAACACGCTAAATAGTAGTTTCAGAGTTCAAATTTTTATTAAGACCATTCACGAAAGTGAGTGGTTTTTTTATTGCATAAACTTTAACCCGAGGCTTTGCCGAACGGATTTTTTTTATAAACTTTGAACTCACAACTTTAATAACCCGAAAATAACATGAACTACATACTTTTTGACGGAACCGTTCGCAATGCCTTATTGCCTTTCACTTTTACACGTCCGGTTGCCGATATTCGTGTCGGGATTCTAACCATACGTGAAAAATGGGAGAAACATTTGGGTTATACGACCACCACTTTAACGGAAGAATACCTTTCTGAAAAATTCCCAATGGTAGAAATGGAAGAAAATGTGATGATTAACGCTTCTTTTTTACCCAATGATGTTTTGGCGGAAACCATAAAGAGTTTGGAAAAAAACCAAGCCATTTTTCAAGGCGAAGAAGTCGTGGCTTTTTTCACCAATGATACGCAAGAGGAAGTCGATTTTGATACCTATGAAATCATTGAATACAACGAAGAAGGATTAAAGATTGAACATACTTGGGATATTTTCGCCAAAAATGATGCGGCTTTAAGGGAAGATTTCGAATTAATCACTGAAGGCAGACATTCCCAACCGATACCGAAAAGCGTCAATGTTATTTCGCCAGAAAATATTTTTATCGAAGTAGGCGCCAAACTTGAATTTGTTACTTTAAATGCCTCTACCGGACCAATATATATCGGCAGAAATGCAGAAATCATGGAAGGTTCTGTTATTCGCGGCCCATTTGCCTTGTGCGAATCGGGTAGGGTAAAGTTGGCTTCCAAAG
The DNA here is from genome assembly GCA_039804545.1 of Bacteroidota bacterium. Classification (GTDB taxonomy): domain Bacteria; phylum Bacteroidota; class Bacteroidia; order Flavobacteriales; family Flavobacteriaceae; genus Flavobacterium. The sequence continues at coordinate 21,824 of JBDLVY010000052.1, forward strand.
TGTATGGCGCAACTACAGTTGGACCACATTCTGTAATTGGAGGAGAAGTGAGCAACTCGGTTTTAATGGGATATTCTAATAAAGGTCATGATGGATTTTTAGGCAATTCCGTTTTGGGCGAATGGTGTAATATCGGTGCCGACAGTAATAATTCGAATCTCAAAAATAACTACGAAGAAGTGCGTTTGTGGAGCTATGAAACGGAAGGTTTCGCTCGTACCGGTTTGCAGTTTTGCGGCCTAATGATGGGCGATCATAGTAAATGTGGAATTAACACCATGTTCAACACCGGAACAGTTGTTGGCGTTTCGGCGAATATTTTCGGCTCAGGTTTTCCGCGCAATTTTGTGCCGAGTTTTTCTTGGGGTGGCGCAGCTGGGTTTACAACTTATTTGACTTCTAAAGCTTTTCAAACGGCCAAAATAGTGATGGCAAGACGCCAAGTGGAATTCACCGAAGAAGACGCGAAAATTTTGGAACACGTTTTTGAAGAAACTAAAAAATATAGGAAAGAATAAAATTGATTTGAAAATTTGAATATGCGCCGATTTGAAGATTGGTTCTTAGGATATTACATTTTCAAATTTTTACCCGAGCCAGAGGCGAATTGTACGAAGTAAAATTGTATAATCTTCAAATTAAATTATCTTTGCGCACTCAATTTTTTGACAACGATTTCATCAATTGAGCCAACTTATGGAAAACAGATACGAGCGTAAGCGAACAGGCGAAGCAAAAAAAGTCGCCTTTTATACTTTAGGGTGCAAATTGAATTTCTCCGAAACCTCTACCATTGCGAGAAACTTCCAGGACGAAGGTTTTGACCGCGTCGATTTTGAAGAAGTAGCCGATATTTATGTGATTAACACTTGTTCGGTAACTGAAAATGCCGATAAACAATTCAAACAAGTCGTAAAAAAAGCCATGAAGCTCAACGAAAAAGCCTTTGTTGCCGCTGTGGGTTGTTATGCCCAATTAAAACCGGAAGAGTTAGCGGCTGTTGATGGTGTTGATTTGGTTTTAGGTGCGACCGAAAAATTCAAAATCACCGATTATATCAATGACTTGTCTAAAAATGACATGGGTGAAGTGCATTCGTGTGAAATTGAAGAAGTTGATTTTTACGTAGGCAGTTATTCTATTGGCGATAGGACGCGTGCTTTCTTAAAAGTACAAGATGGTTGCGATTATAAATGTACTTATTGTACGATTCCGTTAGCGCGTGGAATTTCACGTAGTGATGCTTTAGATAATGTGTTGAAAAATGCCTTCGAGATTTCACAACAAGGCATCAAGGAGATTGTGCTAACCGGAGTGAACATTGGGGATTATGGTAAAGGGGAATTCGGGAATAAAAAACACGAACACACTTTCTTAGATTTAGTCAAAGCGTTAGACGAAGTGGAAGGCATAGAAAGATTGCGTATTTCTTCCATTGAGCCTAATCTTTTGAAAAATGAAACCATCGAATTTGTTTCACAAAGCCGCACTTTTGTGCCGCATTTCCATATTCCATTGCAAAGTGGAAGCAACGAGATTTTAAAGAAAATGAAACGTCGTTATTTGCGGGAAGTATACACCGAAAGGGTTGCTAAAATTCGTGAAGTCATGCCGCATGCTTGTATTGGTGTGGATGTGATTGTTGGTTTTCCCGGAGAAACAGATGAACATTTCTTGGAAACCTATAATTTCTTAAACGAATTGGATATTTCCTATTTGCATGTTTTTACCTATTCTGAAAGAGACAATACCGAAGCGGCCGAAATGGACGGTGTTGTGCCTGCCAATGTGCGTTCCAAAAGAAGTAAAATGCTGCGAGGTTTATCGGTAACAAAACGCCGTGCTTTTTATGAAAGCCAAATCGGAACCAACAGAACCGTTTTATTCGAAGGAGAAAACAAAGAAGGCTATATCCACGGTTTTACCGAAAACTATGTCAAAGTAAAAACGCCTTGGAATCCGGAATTGGTGAATACTTTACACGAAATTAATTTATCGCGAATTGATGATGATGGCAGTGTGAGAATGGATTTTTTGAATGTAGAAGCCTAATTTGAATAGCCATTTCACGGAAAAACAGAATTAATTGTTGCCAATCTGAGTTTAATATTTATAATGGAATCTGATTTTAGTGATTCTAAAAACGGAAATCCCATACAGCTCAATGAATTCGAATTTATGCCTGCCTAATTGTTGGAAACCAATAATCCGGTCAGCTGAAATTTCGTAATACATATTGCTGCCTTCCATCATCAGTTTTTCACCTGTTTTTCGGTAAGCCGATCTTATTAAATCGAATTCTGATAAATTCCATGTCGTTAAATTGGCATCGAGATTGTCCATATCAGTGCACAAGCCTTCGGTAATTTCGGTTTTAGACCCGTAATATTTGTCGATGTTTTCGAAGAAAGTAATAATGTCTTGTTGGAAATCTTCTGTATTCATTTTATAAATATAAATAAAATCTACAAAAAAAGTCGCCCTGATTTCTCAAGACGACTTTTTATTTTTAAAGTATGCTTTGTTAGATTTTTATTCCCGGTGGTAATAAATCTCTGTACGTGGTGTTCTTTCTAAAGAAAAGCGCGATTTTGGGTAAAATCGGAACCACTTTTAGTTTGCGCTCATAAGCAATTTCCATGATGTTTTTCAATAAATCATTGATGAACTCCTCATCATTAAAGCCGTCAAAAGTATTAATTCTTGTCAGGAATATTTTCTTTTCTTGAAAGGAATATTCAACAGAAATCAATTTCCCACCGACCAACGTTTCAAACTGTCGAGCAAAGGTGTTGTCTTTAATTTCCATTTTTTCTGAAATTAATGGTGTGTTCATAATCAAGTGAAATAAAAGGATTATTTTTATGCAAATTTACTAATAAATAACGAGCTTACAGTTAAATAATGACTAAAATCCATGTTTACTTCATGCCGGGTATGGCTGCCAGTTCTACCATTTTTGAACGAATCCATTTGCCCGATGCAATATTTGAAATGTATTTGCTCGAATGGGAAATTCCAAATCCGGGTGAAAGTTTAACGGCTTATGCTCAAAGAATAGCCCAAAAAGTAACCCATGAAGACCCAATTTTGATAGGCGTTTCCTTTGGAGGTATTTTAGTTCAGGAGATGAAGCAATTCCTCCATCCGAAGAAAGTCATTATTATATCTAGCGTCAAATCGAATGCCGAATTTCCTAGACGGTTTAAATTGGCTAAAACCACTAAAGCCTACAAACTCATTCCCACTACTTTATTTGAGAATATCGAAATGTTGGTCAAATTTTCCTTCGGCTCTTCTATTGTCAAACAAAGACTTGCTTTGTATGAAAAGTTTCTGGCTGTTCGTGACAAACGATATTTAGATTGGGCGATTGAGCAAATCATCAATTGGGACCGAACGGTAATCGATAATGAAATCATTCATATACATGGCGATGCCGACGAAGTTTTTCCGCCAAAATACATCAAAGAATTCATTCCTGTCAAAGGTGGAACTCATATCATGATTCTGAGTAAATACCGCTGGCTGAATGATAATTTGCCTAAAGTTTTGTTAGAAGAAAAGGCCTAACGGCGCAATTTTTGTAGCTTTACCATATTGTTGTAGTTTTGCAACATCAAAATAATCTCATGATGAAAACGAATAAAACCCTATTGTCTATAGTGACTATTGTATTGCTTTCTGGAATCTTGGTTTTTGGGATTTCCGGTGACAATAAAGACAAACTTATCCACGAAGGTACAGCCATGTATTTTCCTGTTGAAGTTGATTTTGCGGGTGAAAAAGCACCACTTCAAATTACGGATGTGCGTGAACGTTTGGACAGAGAATTACTCATCAATGCTAATCTAGATGCTACAACAGCCTTGATTATAAAAAGAGCCAATCGTGCTTTTCCTATCATTGAACCTATTTTAGCCAAATATGGTGTTCCGGATGATTTTAAATATTTGGCCGTAATTGAAAGTGGTTTGGTTAACGCTGTTTCCTCAGCCGGAGCAAGAGGTGTTTGGCAATTCATGCCTGATACTGCCAAAGAAAAAGGAATGGAAGTCAACGATATTGTAGATGAACGATACCATTTAGAAAAATCAACCGAAGCGGCTTGCCGTTATTTGTTAAGTGCCAAAGATAAATTTGGATCCTGGACCTTAGCTGCGGCATCTTACAATGGCGGAATGAGTGGCATAACCAAGAAAATTGAAGAGCAAAAAGTGAGTAACTATTATGATTTGGCTTTAACGGAAGAAACTTCCCGTTATGTTTTCAGAATTTTGGCCTTAAAAGAAATCATGAAACAACCGGCCAAATATGGTTTTAGCATTTTTTCAAGTGACTTGTATGCGCCAATTCCAACCAAAATAATAGAAGTTGACAGTACCATAACTGATTTAGCCAGTTTCGCCATGTCACAAGGGATTAACTATAAGATTTTAAAAATCCACAATCCGTGGTTGAGAGATAAAAAGTTAGTGAATCCCACTAAGAAAAGATATGAAATTATGATTCCGTTAGCAGGTTATTAAAAAAGTGTTCAGTAAACAGCATCATTTATAAATAAAAAAACGTCCTGAAAACCTCAGGACGTTTTTTTTATTGACACTGCCAATTGCCAACTGAACACTAAATTTTCTTCATCTGCTCTTTCATCATTGTGATTTGGTCTTTCAACATGTTTTGTTTGTCGAGCTTTTTTGCTTCGTTTAACAAAGTTGTGGCTTCCATTTTGCGTCTTTTTGACATAGCAATTCCGGCTAAATTTAATTTGGCCACCGCCAAATCCATATCCATACTCAATCCCAATTCAATAGCTTTCCTGAAAAATTTCTCCGATTGGTGCAAATTCGTTTGTGAAGTCATCAAGCCATGAAGGTAATTGTAGTAGCCTTGTTGTTTTCTGACCAAAGCCGTTTCAGGGTTTTTGATTTTATCAAGCCAAACTTTAGCCCCGGCAAAATCCTGTTTTCTCAATTTCAAAAAAGCCAATAAGATGTACTCGTTTTTGTAATATAAAAAGATAGGAATGGCCGTTAATAAAATCAAGAAAATACCGTTTCCGATATTGCCTTCTGTAAATTGCCAAATTCCCGCTACGGCTATCAAAGCCGCTATAATTAATTTAATAAATCTGTGAAACATAATTATATTTTTTTTGTGGTTGCAAAGGTAGTAAAATGAATTAAAAATATTTTTAAAAAACTACTTGCCAGAAAAAAAAAGGTTTGTATATTTGCACTCGGTTTTAAAACAGCCGTATACCATAGAAATTAATACAAGATTTTAAAGATACACAGCAATGAGCAAAAGAACGTTTCAACCATCGAAAAGAAAAAGAAGAAATAAACACGGATTTATGGACAGAATGGCTTCTGC
>JBDLVY010000053.1:0-5387 GCA_039804545.1 Bacteroidota bacterium
CCGCTTCAAATTCGTAATTCCTAATTCGTAATTCCGATTTAATTATGAAATTATTAGTTGATAGTGGTTCTACCAAGGCCGATTGGATTGCAATTGATGACAACGGGAAAGTGCTTTTTACCACGCAAACTTTGGGGCTCAACCCAGAAGTATTAGACAAAGAAGAAGTTATTGCACGTCTTGATGACAAGTTTGATATTGAACACAACAAAGACAAAGCCACCCATTTATTCTTTTATGGTGCCGGTTGTGGTACCGACAGAATGAAAAATTACCTGACCAAAGTATTTGAAGAATATTTTTCCAACGCAGTAATTTCAGTACATGAAGATACTTATGCAGCAGTATATGCAACTACTCCAAAAGACGAGGAAGCTATTGTATGCATTTTGGGAACCGGTTCTAATTGTAGTTATTTTGACGGTAAAGTGCTGCACCAAAAAGTACAATCCTTAGGGTATATTGCCATGGATGACGGTTCGGGAAATCGTTTTGGTAGACATTTACTTCGCGGGTATTATTTTAACAGTATGCCTAAAGAATTGGCCAAAGAATTTGAAGAAGAATACAATGTAGATGCCGATTACATCAAAGCCAATTTATACAAAGAAGCCAATCCGAATGCTTACTTAGCGACTTTTGCTAAATTTATTATCAAGCACAAAGACAATCCATTTTGCCAAAAAATCATTAAGAAGGAATTAAAATCTTTTACCAAAAACTACATCATGCAGTTTGACAATTGCAAAGAAGTGCCGGTGCATTTCGTAGGTTCAATAGCTTTTTATTTGAAAGACGAATTGGAACAGATTTTAGCCAAATATGATATCAAAATTGGGAATGTACTTAGAAGACCAATCGATGGACTGATTGCTTACCACATTTTAAATAAATAGTTATTCAAATCCCGATTCTTTCGGGATTTTTTTTAGGTTAAAAACAAGTAAAAAAAAATCCTTCATCGTTTTCACAATAAAGGATTTATATCTTTTAAAAATATAAGCCTATTTTACGGCCAACATCGAAATTTCTACATTCACATTTTTAGGCAAGCAAGCCACTTGAACAGTTTCTCTGGCCGGAGCTGTGGCTTCATCGAAATAACTACCATAAACTGTGTTGATTCGGGCAAAATCGCCCATGTTCATGATAAAAATGGTTGTTTTTACCACGTTGTCAAAAGTCATATCAGCAGCTTCCAAAACCGCTTTCATGTTTTCCATTACTTGTTTGGTCTCGGTTTCAATATCGTCTAAAACCAATTCCATTGTAGTCGGATCCAAAGCAATTTGTCCCGATGTGTAAAGTGTGTTGCCTACCAATACGGCTTGGTTATACGGACCAATAGGCGCCGGTGCTTTGTCTGTAAAGATTATTTTTTTATCACTCATAATTCGTAATTCATAATTCGTAATTCATGATTATCTCAGTGTTCTGTCCGGAAGCGAACGTTTGTCCCACTTGATATCGCTCAACACGCCCGATTTGATTCCGATAAAGAATCCCCAATAGGCATTGTCTCCAAATGGTACCCAATTAAAGTCCATTCGCCAACTCAACAAATCGCGTTCAAAACGGAATTGCGTAAACGTAACGCCTTTTTGTACAAAATCATATCCTGTAGAAACGCCTATTTTCCATTTGGGTGTCAAATCGGTATTCATCGAAATCATTACTGAGTTTCCTGTAATTTCTTGCTCTCTTTTAGCATTGGAGTAGGTGAGAGAGTAAGCCAATGTCATGTCCCAAGGCAAATCATATTTAAAGAATTCCGTAGGCGGTTTTTCTTCCTCTTCATTTTGGTCAAACTGACTTTGTCGGCGGTCACTTAAATCGGTGTTGGTTCCAAATAAATCATCTTCCCGACCACCGTTTCGTTTCCCTTGTTCGTTTTTCTTATCGTCTTCTTTGCCATCTTTACTCGAGAAAGAATAGTTAAGTGTCATGTTAGCGCTGGTCATTCTGAATAGACTTCCGCCATTGTCAATATTCCATGTATTGATTCTTTGCCCCGAATTATTAATCGCATATGGATCAAGCGTTGCGGCAAAATTGATATTCATTTTCTGATTCAATATTTGAGTTCCGCCACTAACACGCATCGGTGCCCATCGCAAGGAATCGGCTGTGATATCATAGCTGGTAGAGAAATTCAAGTTGTTTAGCAACATGATTTTCTTAGGCTCGGTTTTGGTTGAATCTTTTTCGGTTACTTTGGCTTCAAAAGTATTACTCAAATTGAAACCAACACTGTTAGACATCGTTTTGCCCGGTGCACCAAAAATTCCGCCTTCAAAACGCGTATAATCTTTGCGCATGGTACCGCTACCGTCTGGGTCATAAGTGTCGTAGTATTTTTCGAAACTCGGGGTATAGCTATAAGAAATGTTAGGTCTCATAACGTGGCGAATAGCCTGAATTTTTTTCTTTTCGCCAAAATTAAAAGTTCCGTAAATCGTGGTGCCCAATCCGGCCGAGAAGGAATACGTTCTGAAAGCATCAAATCCTTGAATTTCGGTATTCACCACCTCGTTTGTAGTGGCTTGGTATTGTTTTTTGATGGTTTTAAAATACCAAACTTCATTATAATTTACCGATGTAGAAGCACTGAAGTATTTGAAAACTTTAAAGTTCGTACTTAGCGGAATACTGTGCTGGAAGCCTAATTTGGCATCGCGAAACATTTCCGATTTGAAGAATAGGGAATCGGTAGTTGCAATTCGGTTTTCCCCTCTTAAGTTGTATTGTAAATTGATGTTTTTAAAGAACCCTTTCTTGATACCGTCTTTGGGTGCAAAAGGAAAAATCCTGTCGACACTCATTTGCAGTGTTGGCAAAGTCATATTGATTTGTTCCGTGTTGGTATTCTGCGAATGGGTTGCTGTTAACGACAAGTTCACCTGCGGAACAGAATTAAACGTCTTAGAGTAAGAGATGGAAGAACTCAAGGTATTGTTCAATGTTGAGCCCACATTCACTTGATTTAAAGATTGACGGAAGAATTTACTGCTTCCTAAATTCACCGAGGCCGAGAACCTTGAATTCGGGTTTGACTTTCCGTCTTTAGAATGTGTCCATTGAATGTTGTAATTGTTGGCCCTGCTATAATCAGGATAACCTCTTTCGCTTTGAATAAGATTTTCAAAACGAATATTTACATTCCCCAAAAACTTATAGCGTTTGGCATAAGAAGATTCAAATCGTATTCCATAACTCCCGTTGGTATAATAATCGCCCAAAACTGCCAAATCGTAGTTGTCACTTAAAGCAAAATAATATCCGCCGTTTTGCAATGAAAACCCACGGGTATTACTGTCATTATAGGTTGGAATTATCAAACCAGAACGTGCTTTGTCTGTCATCGGAAAGAAAGCAAATGGTAAAGCAATTGGTGTTGGTACATCAGCTATGACCATGTTCGTTAAACCCACTACTACTTTTTTTCCGGGAACCAATTTTACACGGTTGGTTTGAAAATAATATTCGGGATTGTCAATGTCTTTAGAAGTAGTGAAACGCGCACCTTTCATAAAATAAACGGAGTCATTTTCCTTTTTGGTAATAGCCGCCTTAATATTCATTTCTCCTTGTTGGCTTCTGGAATTCCACACCAAAGCTTTTTTGGTTTTAAAATTAAAGCGAATAGAATCCGGTTCTACCACATTGGCACCTTGTTTGAAAACAGGTCTTTGGGTATAATTTCCTGCAGAATCTTTAATCCTTCCGGCGTAAACTTCCTCTTTTTGATAATCGATGACAATGATGCCCGACTTCAATTCGATATCCTGATAATACACTTCCGCTTGATTGTAGAGCGTGATGAGTTTTTTCTTTTGGTCTAATTTTTCGTAGTCAACGGCTTTTCTTTTGATTTTGCCATCCAACATTGATTTCTTGGGTTTGAGACTGTCTTTTTTAGTCGAGTCGATGACTTTAGTTAAATCAGTCAGCTCAATTTTAGTGCTATCTGCTTGGTTTTTAGCGGGTATTGCACTGATTTTTGGCGGGATGTCTTGCGCATATGTTTTTGCGATTCCTAATGTTAGGAAAATTGTTAAAAAAACGATATTAAATAAGTTTCTTTGCAAAGGTTTAATGCTATTTTTGTAGAAATATGGCTTGATTTTTGACGTGGCAAACTTAAACAATATTTTCGGTCAAAAATAGGTAAATATTACATTTATGACCGCTGTGTTTTAATTAAAATTAACTTTTGAAGTCGATGGGTTTTCAAAAAAATATAAAATCTTATTTATCATTGCTGTTACTGTTGAGTGTTTTGACTGTTTTCGGACAGGGCAAAAGCAACAAGTTCATAGTCGTATTAGATGCAGGTCACGGTGGTAAAGATCCTGGGAATTCTTATCACGGATTTGTTGAAAAAGAAATCGCCTTGAGCACTACCTTAAAAGTGGGTGAAATGCTCGAAAGAGAAACTGATTTTGAAGTAGTGTACACCCGCAAAAACGATACTTTTATTGAATTGGTTAACCGTCCTAAAGTGGCCAATAAAATCAATGCCCATTTGTTTGTGTCCATTCACTGTAATTCGGTGACCAATCAAACGCCATCGGGAACAGAAACTTTTGTGATGGGATTGTCGCGTAGTGATATGAATTTAGAAGTGGCTAAAAACGAAAACTCGGTAATCTTATTGGAAGACAATTACAAAACGACTTACCAAGGTTTTGATCCTAAAAAGCCGGAAACTTTGCTAGGTTTAGAAATGAAAAAAGAAGAGAACTTAAGCAGTAGTATTGGACTAGCATCTGCTATTCAGGATAATTTCACCCAAAATTTAAGTAGAAAATCCCGCGGAATCAAGCAACAACCTTTATGGGTTTTAGACGCCGCTGTAATGCCTGGTGTGTTGATAGAACTAGGGTTTTTATCCAACAAAGATGAGGGTGAATTTTTAAATTCAGAAGAAGGACAGAATAAAATGGCGAAGCAAATCGCTAAAGCCATCATACAGTATAAGAGAGAGAACTTTGATGGTAATAGTGTTAGTGAGCCCATAGAAATGGCAGACGTAATCGAAGACAAACCGGTTAAAAAAACAATAGAAACGCCAATAGTTACAAAGAAAGAAGAAGTTCAACAAGTGGGATCAACCGAAGGTGTTTACAAAATACAATTATTTGCCAGCTCCAAGAAAAGAGAGTTGACTTCCCCAGATTTTAAAGGGTTGCAAATGATCACTTATACTTTTGAGAATAATTTATACAAGTATTTTTATGGCAATGCTACTGATTTAGAAAGTGCCAAAAAAATGAATCAAGAAGCCAAAAGTCATGGGTTTAAAGATGCTTTTATTGTAACTACAATAGGAGGAAAGACTACTGCGGTAAAAAATTAAAAAAGATTAATACTTATTTTGAAATTGA
>JBDLVY010000054.1:0-3338 GCA_039804545.1 Bacteroidota bacterium
TAACGAGTGTTAATGGCTTTTTCTTCGTCGCTTTTCGGATTGTCAGGATAGGTTGGAATGGCAAATCCGTGGGATTGTAATTCTGTGATAGCATCGGTTAACTGCGGAATGGAAGCCGAAACGTTGGGTAATTTTATAATGTTAGCTTCCGGAGTTGTGGCCAATTGCCCTAACTCTGATAAAGCGTCGCTGACTTTTTGGTCTTCTTTTAAATAATCCGGGAAATTGGATAATATTCTATCGGCAAGGGAAATGTCTCTTAGTTCAATGTCGATATTGGCCGGTGCAGTAAAGGCTTGTACTATAGGCAAAAACGAATGAGTGGCCAACATAGGCGCTTCATCGGTAAGCGTGTAGTGGATTTTAGATTTCTGTGTCATTGTAGTATTTTTTAATCGTATGGTTTGTTTGTGTTGTATTCTCGATTGAAAGTGCTCATTTTGAAGCAAGCAAATATAAGTAAATCACAATTACGCTCAATTGGTTTTGAGCGAAATCGATTGAATTATCAAATTGACAATCTGAAGGGTTTAAATTAGTAAAATGATAATCTGCTAAACTTATTTTGGCAAATTGATAATTTTTTTGGCTAAATTTTAAACATAAAAAAACCCCGACAGAATCGAGGCGTTTTTATAAGTACAAAGTTTAGAATTATCTTCTTCTTTCTTTGATTTTTGCTTTTTTACCGGTAAGTTCTCTAAAGTAGTAGATACGAGCTCTTCTAACTTTACCTCTTTGGTTAACTTCTACTTTTTGTAAAGCCGGCATGTTAACTGGGAAGATACGCTCTACACCAACAGCACCTGACATTTTACGGATTGTAAAAGTTTCAGTAATTCCTGCACCTTTTCTTTGGATTACAACTCCTTTGAAAAACTGAGTTCTTGTTTTTTCACCCTCTTTAATTTCGTAGTATACTGTGATAGTATCACCAGCACCGAACGCAGGGAAATCTTTTTTTGTTGATAATTCGTTATTAACGAAATCTACTAAATTTGCCATTTTTAAAAACTATTATGGTTTGAAATCTGAGCAACATTCACGGTTTTCGCCAGAGGTTGGTCAAATGTGGGGGCAAATATAAAAAAGAATTGCGAATTACGAATTACAAATCGTGAATTTTTTTAGTAATTTTTAAATAGCGTAAAGCGTTAAAAGTCATTTGGTTATAAGTTGATTTGCGACTTACAACTCAAATCCATGACTTTTATTTACTCTTCAAGCAAGTCAGGACGTCTGTTTTTGGTGTGTTCATACGCCATGTCTTCGCGCCATTTGTCAATTTTGGCAAAATGACCGCTGGTCAAAACTTCGGGTACTTTCCAACCTTTGTAGTCTGCGGGTCTGGTATATATTGGACCCGATAATAAATTGTCCTGAAAACTATCGGTCAAAGCCGAAGTTTCATCACTTAAAACACCCGGTATCAAACGAATTATCGCATCACAAAAAACAATTGCGCCAATCTCACCACCCGAAAGGACATAATCACCAATAGAAATTTCTTTGGTAATAAAATGATCGCGAACACGTTGGTCCACACCTTTGTAATGACCACAAAGAATAATTATATTCTCGTACATCGACATCGTATTGGCCATTTTTTGGTTCAAAGTTTCTCCATCAGGTGACATATAGATGATTTCGTCGTAATTGCGTTGGCTTTTCAAATGCGTGATGCAAGCGTCAATGGGTTGTATCATCATGACCATGCCTGCACCGCCGCCAAATTGGTAGTCGTCTACGCTTTTTTGCTTATTGGTGGTGTAATCTCTCAGGTTGTGAAAATGCACTTCAACCAATCCTTTTTCGATGGCGCGTTTCATGATCGAAGCCTCAAACGGACTTCGTAATAAATCGGGTAATATGGTAATGATGTCTATTCGCATATATATCTTTCAGAGCGGCAAAGGTATAAATTTAAACCCCAAATTGTCTCAAATGATGGTCCAAATGCATGATGTGCATTTTACTCCACTCGTCATATGTTAGTTCGCCAAAAAAAGGATGCTTGGAAGTTTTAATGGCCATTTGGCCTAAGTCGGAGAATACATTGATTCTTTCAATCAGCCCATTTTTCGTTGCTTCAAAATCATAAGTTTCTTTACGAATAAAAGCCGGAGCAGTTGGACTGTTTTTCTTGAATTCTGTGGCGCCAAAAACTTTCTTTTTCAGTATTTTTCCAAAAAGGCGGATGATAAAATTGGCTTTCATGGGTTTTGTGCCAAAAGTAAAATCAAATGGCGCTTGGCAATGTGACAGCATCTGGTCAACGGACATTTTTCCCCATAGCGCTTTACTTTCCGGAGTTAATTTGTTGATTCTTGAAATGAATACTTCATTGTCACTTTTGTTATAGATGGAACTCATGGTTTTGCTATTTTTGGTAACCAAATTTACAATATATTGTAGTAACTTTGCACCACATTTTTAACAATTCAAACAATGGAAAACGGAATATACGCTAAATTCAATACCACAAAAGGTGCTATTTTAGTAAAACTAACACACGATTTAACACCGGGAACGGTTGGGAACTTTGTAGGCTTAGCCGAAGGGCAATTAGAAAATTCAGCCAAACCCATGGGGAAACCTTATTATGACGGATTAAAATTCCACAGGGTAATTCCCGATTTTATGATTCAAGGCGGATGTCCTCAAGGTATAGGTTCAGGCGGTCCGGGTTATAATTTTGACGATGAGTTTCACCCAACGTTAAAGCACGACAAACCAGGTGTTTTGTCAATGGCAAATGCCGGTCCGGGAACCAATGGCTCTCAGTTTTTTATTACGCATGTTCCAACCAATTGGTTAGATAACAAACATACTGTTTTTGGACATGTAGTAGAAGGTCAAGACATTGTAAACGAAATTGCCCAAGGCGATATTATTGAAAGTCTGGAAATCGTAAGAGTAGGAGATGAAGCTCAAAAATGGAATGCCATTGAAGCTTTTAGAACTTTTGAAGGTTCTCGTGCTAAAAGAATTGAAGAGGCAAAAAAACAAGCCGAAGAAGCAATGGAAAAGATAGCGGCTGGTTTTGAAAAAACGGAAAGTGGTTTGCGTTACAAATTCATCCAAAAAGGAAACGGCAAAAAAGCGGAAGCCGGAAAAACGGTTTCAGTTCATTACACCGGACAATTAGAAAACGGTAAAACATTTGATTCTTCCTATCCTCGCAAAAAACCAATCGAATTCCCATTAGGAAAAGGCCATGTTATTGAAGGTTGGGACGAAGGCATTGCCTTGTTGCAAGTGGGTGATAAAGCGCGTTTTGTGATTCCTTCTTATTTAGGGTATGGCTCAAGCGGTGCCGGAGGCGTAATTCCACCAGA
>JBDLVY010000055.1:0-7887 GCA_039804545.1 Bacteroidota bacterium
AAGGCTTAGGTGATGTCTTTTCTGTTCGTAGTGCCGGAAATATCGTGAATACCGATATTTTGGGAAGCATGGAATTTGCTTGTAAGGTTGCCGGATCAAAGTTGATTGTAGTACTTGGACATTCCAAGTGTGGCGCAGTTAAAGGTGCTTGTGATCATGTAGAAATGGGTAACCTGACCGAACTGCTTTCTAAAATTCAGCCCGCTGTTTATCAAGAAAAGGAAACACAGGATAATCGAAATGCCTCGAATGCGGTATTTGTTGAAAATGTAGCCGAAATTAATGTAAAGCGCAATGTAAAGAATATCATTGAGCGTAGTTTTATACTAGAGCAAATGATTGAAAACGGGGAAATAGGAATAGTAGGGGCAATGCATAACATTGAAACAGGAAAAGTTACTTTTTATGAAGACAGTCAATACATCAAAGATGAATTGAATCCTGAATTTTCAGTGTCAGAATTGAGACATTAATTTCTCGTATCAAATTCTATAAACATCTTATATTATCGGAGTAACCGTTTTTATATTTACTATATTTGAAGCAAATTAAAACTATGGCTGATTTTTATAAAAAGATACTCGATAACAACAAAAAATGGGTGGAATCTCAATTGGCTTTGGATCCTGATTATTTTAAGGATTTGTCTAAAGGTCAAAACCCGCCACTTTTGTGGATAGGATGTTCTGATAGTAGAGTTCCTGCTAATGAAATTATTGGTGCCAAACCCGGAGAAGTTTTTGTGCACAGAAACATAGCCAACATGGTTATTCACAGTGATATGAATATGTTGAGTGTTTTGGATTATGCGGTGAATGTTCTAAAGGTTCAGCACATAATTGTCTGCGGCCATTACGGTTGTGGTGGTGTAAAAGCGGCCATGGGTAATCAATCAATAGGTCTGATTGATAATTGGATTAGACACATTAAAGATATTTATCGTTTGCATGAGGATTATTTAAATACTTTTGAAAACGATGAAGAACGTTTTAACAGGTTTGTTGAAATAAATGTGCAAGAACAAGTTTTCGATTTGTCTAAAACATCTATCGTACAAAGCGCTTGGAAAAACGGTCAGGAATTAACGCTACACGGTTGGGCTTACGGTTTAAACTCAGGATACGTAACCGATTTGGGTGTAAATATGACTTCCAATGATAATTTAGATGAAGTATATCGCTTAAAGTTTAGCAACTAAAACAATATCTTTTTAATATAGGAATAAAAAGCAATCCGCTATTGGGTTGCTTTTTTTGTTAATCTTCAATATTCTCATTAAATGCTGAAGGCATCATTTGCGGAATAAACTTGATCAATATTGGTAGTAATAATCCGCCACCAGGCAAAAGGAATATCGTGAGTGAGGGAATCGTTTTACAGATGTCGAGTATTTGTTTTTTGATTTTTTTCTTTTCCTCTTTGTCTAAATCCTTGTGGGTTGATTTGGCCAAAAGTTGCATTAACTCTTTGCTTTGCGAGATCTCTTTCTGCAACCGTGATTTGTTTCGATTAATCAATACGGCCACACTTTCGGTGGTTTGATCATAAAAGTGTTTCACCGGATTGGAGAAGTTAAAATACGGAATTTCCTTTTTGTATTTTACAATAAACTCATTGATAAAATCAATGCTATCCAAAATAACGGCATCAGAAATATTGACACTTTCCCCTAACTTGAATAGGAAATAGCGTTCCTCATTTTCTACCTTTTCATCGCTCCACAAACTTATTCCAGCCAAATCGATAACATAGTATTTTTCAAGGCTATTAGACAAGTAACTTAAATCTAAATCTTTAATAGAAGTAGAGGTGGTTGTGGCAAATTTATTGTAGCGAACAGAAGATTCAAATAGTTTCAATAACAAGTCGTCATGTTGAGAAATACCGGTTTTGGCTTTTAGCGAAAGCGAAACAATACTGATTACACTATCTTCTATTTTGGTCGAATATTTTTCGGGTATGCTGCCTTTTTCGAGGTGTTGCTTGAAAGCCAAAACATCTATAAATAACAAAGCATTGGTGATTACATGAGAAAAGTTTTTGCTAAACATATCTTCATTCGTCTGTACTCTGTCATGGATGATTTTCTCCAATTTACTCGAAGGCGAACTCGATTCTAATACTTTTTTTAAAGGATTAAATCCTTTTGGAATCATAGTGTTGTAAAAGGAAACCGCTTCGTTAATGAAGTTGGCCGCGTCATCATTTTGCTTGGTCAAACGGTACATTTGATATAGCGTATTGAGCATGCCAATTTTTGACAATTCTTGTGGTAGTCGGTCTTCAGTTTCTATTGCAATTGAAGTATCAAAACTTACGATGTGACCAAAAATAAACCCTGTAGCTCTGGTTCGGGTGTAGAAGTCCGTTTCGTTTTGCGGAAACGAATGCACTGACAGACTTTGCTCTGCAAAAAACTTATCTATCCAACCGTGAACTGATGGGTTAATCATTTACCTGCTTATTATTGACACAAAACTAAATCATTTTTGTTTGTGAAAAGTAATGAATTTGTTACCAAATTTAAAATGTGCCTCGCGACTTGATATTTTGCTCACAAAGAGAAATGATTTCAGCAACACGGACTTTTCTAGTTTCCTCTCTTTTGGCTTGATTAAGCCAGTACAAATAGCTTTTTCGATAAGAAGGACTGAAATTATTGTAGTTTTCTAGAGCCAACTTATTTTGAGAGAAAGCCAACAATAAATCTTCAGGCATAATGTGGTTCTCAACATGGTCTAATGATTCCCAAGAACCATTTTGCTTGGCAATTTCTATTTTACGCAAACCGCTTTCATGCATCAAATTATCGGCAATGAGTTTTTCGATATAGGTTTTGTTGAGTTTGCTCCAAACACTTTTGTCTTTGCGTGGTGTAAACATTTGTCGGCGGCGTTCATCATCAATTTTTTTTACAGTAGAATCTATCCAACCATAGCAAATAGCTACATTAACTGCTTCTTCCCATCGCATACTTTCGGCTTCACTACTCACTTTATAAAAAATTAAATAAACACCGGTTGACGAATCATGATTGTCATGTAACCACGCTCTCCATTCGTTTGCATTTTTAAAGTATAAATGTTCTTTTTCCTTCAAGGACAATTATTTTATCAGTGCGGTACAAGCAACTCGAGGACCGGCATTTCCGGTAGGTTGGGTTACAAAATCATCAGGTTTATCATGTACAATTAATCCTTTGCCTAGAATATCTTTAGTTTCATCACCGCAACCAATGCACCATTCTTCGGTGCTCATAGTGATAGTTCCGTTACCTTCTGCATCTGCGGTAAAGTTACCAATGTCGCCTTTGTGGTATTCTGCATCGCCCCATTTCCCGTGTTTTTTAAATGTTGGGTTCCAATGTCCTCCGGTTGAAGTAGCATCGGCTGCCGAACAATCTGATTTTTCATGGATGTGAATGGCGTGAACTCCGGGTTTTAAACCCGAAAGTTTGGCTGTAAAAGTAACTTTTCCGTTTTTTTCGGAGAATACAGCAGAACCAGTCACATTACTCCCGCTTTTTGATTCAAAGTTGAGATTTAAGGTTTTACTTTTATCATTTGAATTAGAACTTTTACAACCGAATATCAGCAATCCAATTGCTAAAATTCCTAAGACTATTTTTTTCATATGTAATTCTTTTTAGATTTATAAAAGTACGCAATTACTTAGCGAAATCCCTTTAAAGTTTGGGTAAAGTTTATTTCGATTTTTCGCCTATGAAATAATCGGTTTGTGATTTGAATAAAACATTAAAAGTGGTTAAACTACCATATATACGGGTAATGTATTGTTGTAATTCTATTTTTTCAATTTCTTCCAAATTACTGGCATTGATTTTTTGTTCCATTACGCGCAAACGGTCACGAAGCATAACTATTTTATGGAAGAATACATCAATTGGGACATCTTTTGCGGCTAATCCAGCTTGGCCTGGTGTAAGTTTCATGTTGCCGCCTTTCCATTTGTCGCCAATAGCTACCGGTTCGCCCAAGCCATTCCATTTTTTTAAGATAGACAACAAACTTTGCTCAACATCATAAAAACTAACAGTATCCACTTCATTTTCGGCGTGTTCTATGACTTCGAATTCGCTGTCTATGGCTATGGTTTCTAAGCCATTTTCTATAAAAGTCACCCAATATTCTTTGGATGAGACATTGGTTACTACACCTTTGCCATATTCGGCGTGATTGATTCTGGAGCCTATTCCGAGTAGTTTCATAATTGATTTTTTTAATGTACTAAAATAGTGATTTGTTGTAAATAAAAAAACCACCTACAGCAGCAGATGGTTTTCTTAACAATTAACTTAACTAAAATTTAGAAACAATAGCTATTTTCCGCCACTAATTTGGTGGTAATAGTTTCTCTTAAGCCAACAATATTAGGCATGTTGGTGTATTTGGTAAAACGACGTAATCCCATTAGCATCATGCGTTGTTCATCGCCTTCAGCAAAAGAGATAATGCTTTCTTTTCCTTTTTGTGTTACAACATCTACTGCTTTGTACAAGTAAAGTTTAGCCATAGCAATTTGTTCGATTGCTTTATCCTGACCTTCTTTCTTGGCTAGTTTTTCTGTTCTTAGGATAGTACTTTCGGCAATATAGATTTCAATTAACATATCGGCTGCAGCCATTAATAATTGTTGGTGTGCATCTAAGTCCATACCATATTTTTGAACTGCTGCTCCCGCTACCATTAAGAAAGCTTTTTTCAATTTGGCCACCATCTCTTTTTCTTCTGAAAACAATTCCGAATAATCAGGAGTGTCAAAGGATGGAATACCCATTAATTCTTCTTGCACTTTCATAGCAGGACCAAGTAAATCCACATGGCCTTTCATTGCTTTTTTGATTAGCATACCAACAGACAACATTCGGTTAATTTCATTCGTTCCTTCATAGATACGAGCGATGCGGGCATCACGCCAGGCACTTTCCATAGGTGTGTCTTCCGAGAATCCCATTCCGCCGTAAATTTGGATACCTTCATCGGCACAGTTTTGCACATCTTCAGAAACAGCAACTTTTAAAATCGAACATTCAATAGCAAATTCTTCAACCCCTTTTAATTCGGCCTCTTGGTGGGTTGCGCCTTCCGCTTCCCGCAACTTGATTCGGTTTTCAATGTCTTTGGCTGCGCGATAAGTAGCACTTTCTCCGGCATAAGCTGAAGTCGCCATTTCGGCTAACTTATAACGAATAGCTCCAAAACTAGAAATAGGCGTGTTGAACTGTATTCTTTCATTGGCATAATTAATTGCATTAGAAGTTACCCTACGTTGGGCATCTAAGCAAGCTGCGGCCAATTTGATTCGGCCTACGTTCAAAGCGTTCATTGCAATTTTGAAACCTTCTCCACGTCCGGCCAACATATTTTCAACCGGCACTTTGGTATCGGCAAAGAAAACCTGACGAGTAGAAGAAGCGCGAATACCTAATTTATGTTCTTCTTCATTCATGGTGATTCCATTGTTTGAATCATTTTCTACAATGAAACCGGTGATGTTTTTATCGTCTTCAATTCTAGCAAACACAATAAATACCGAGCAGAAACCCGCATTAGAAATCCACATTTTTTGTCCGGTGATTTTATAATGAGAACCATCTTCTGAAAGTACAGCTTTGGTTTTTCCGGAGTTGGCATCAGAACCAGCGCCCGGTTCGGTCAAACAGTAAGCACCAAACCATTCGCCTGAAGCTAGTTTAGGTACATATTTTTGTTTTTGTTCTTCAGTACCATACAAAGTAATCGGCATGGTGCCAATTCCGGTATGCGCTCCGAAGGCAGTTGAAAATGAACCTGTAGCACCTGAAATGTAATCACATACTAAGCAAGTGTCAACAAATCCCATTCCCATTCCGCCATAAGCTTCGGGAACGGCTACGCTTAAGAAGCCCATTTCACCGGCCTTACGCATCATTTCTTCAGTAAAAGAGTAGTCTTTCTTTTCGAAACGGTCTTTGTTAGGCCAAATTTCTTTGTCAACGAATTCTTTAACAGAATCGCGCATCATGATTTGTTCTTCCGAAAAATCTTCCGGGGTGAAGATGTCTTCGCATTTGGTTTCTTTTACGAGGAATTGTCCGCCTCTTGTTATGTCGCTCATGACTTAGTTTTTTAAATTTATTAGTTTAATTAAATCTATAATGGAAGATTAGATTTGTTGAAAAATTATTGTTGACAGAATTAATACTATAATTGCTGTTCAATCCCATTCCGAATTTCTTTGTGAAATAAAACTTCGTATTGATTCTCAATGGAAATGAAATGGATTTGTCCGTAGGAACTACGTATCCTGAATTAACATCATTATGATCTGATTGTTGTTTATAATAGCCTATCCCTGCAAAGCCTTCAAATCGTAACCAATCGTAGGCTTTCCATTCTCTTCCGTAAAGCAAACTCAACTCATCAAATTTGTATTCAGATTCATTTAGTATTGCAATTTCGGAACCACCCAAATAGGATGCTGAGATCAAATTTTTATCAAGAGCCACTGTCAAGTCTGCAATAAAAGTACCGCCACTGCCTTCATAGTTCGATTTCTTAAATGAGAATCCACCAAATCCAAGTGTTGCTGAATGAAATTTTAATTTAGATTGACTTTCTTGTGCTCTACCTATTGCAGAGGTAAAAACAATAATGCTGATTAAAATGATTTTTTTCATTGTATTTAAGTTTGGTTTATAATACTTCGTATACACCTGCCGCACCTTGTCCTGTTCCGACACACATAGAGACGATACCATATTTGTCACCTCTGCGCTTCATTTCGTCAAATAATTGAACCGATAATTTAGCGCCAGTACAACCTAATGGATGTCCTAAAGCAATTGCACCACCATTTACATTGATAATATTAGGATTGATGCCAAGTTCTCTTGTAACAGCTAAAGCTTGAGAGGCAAAAGCTTCGTTTAATTCGATTAAGTTGATGTCGTTTAAAGTCAGGCCTGCTTGTTTTAAAGCTTTCGGAATGGCTTTCACCGGACCGATTCCCATGATTCTGGGTTCAACACCTGCTGCGGCATAACTTACCATTCTGGCAATAGGAGTTAGGTTGAATTCTTTGACCATTTCTTCGCTCATGATTAGTACAAAAGCGGCTCCATCACTCATTTGAGAAGAGTTTCCGGCAGTAACACTTCCTCCGGCTGCAAATACAGGTTTTAATCCAGCTAGTGCTGTTGTGGAAGTTCCTACTCTTGGTCCTTCGTCTTTGGTTACGGTGTAAGACTTGGTTTCTTTTTTTCCATTTTCATTGATGAAAGTTTGCTCAATGGTAATGGGAACAATTTGTTTATCGAATTTGCCTTCGGCTTGCGCCAGTAATGCTTTTCTGTGTGAATGAAAAGCAAATTCATCTTGGTCTTCACGAGAAATGTTGAATTGTTTGGCTACGGCTTCTGCTGTTAGACCCATTCCCCAATAATAATCTTCGTGACCTTCTTTGGCCACACTATAATCCGGTGTTGGTTTGTAGCCGCCCATCGGAATAAAACTCATGCTTTCGGCACCGCCGGCTATAATGCAATCGGCCATTCCGCTTTGTATTTTAGAAGTAGCCATCGCAATGGTTTCTAATCCAGAAGCACAATAACGATTTACCGTTACACCCGGAACATCAGTAACTTTTAATCCCATTAACGAAATCAAACGGGCAACGTTTAATCCTTGCTCAGCTTCGGGCATTGCGT
Source organism: Bacteroidota bacterium (assembly GCA_039804545.1). Lineage (GTDB taxonomy): Bacteria > Bacteroidota > Bacteroidia > Flavobacteriales > Flavobacteriaceae > Flavobacterium. The sequence continues at coordinate 7,709 of JBDLVY010000055.1, forward strand.
TTCCTACCATTACGTCGTCAATTCTGGTTTTATCGAAATTGGGCAGTTCATTCATCATGAATTGTATGGTTTCTGCGGCTAACTCATCGGGACGTTTGAATCGAAAAACTCCTTTTGGCGCTTTACCTACGGCGGTTCTGTATGCTTTTACTATATAGGCTGTTTTCATATTTTAATTT
>JBDLVY010000056.1:0-2840 GCA_039804545.1 Bacteroidota bacterium
ACACAAAACAAAGTTTTCCAAGAATTAATTCGTCAAGCGAAAAATACGCAATTTGGAAAAGACCATCATTTTGACCAAATACAATCTCCATCCGATTTTGCCCAACAAGTCCCTGTTCGCGACTACGAACAATTAAAACCCTATGTTGATCGAGTGGTGAAAGGTGAGGAGAATGTTCTTTGGAAGGGCAAACCGCTTTATTTTGCTAAAACTTCAGGAACCACTTCAGGGGCTAAATACATTCCGCTGACCAAGGAATCCATGCCGTACCATATCGAAGCCGCGCGCAACGCAATTTTGCATTACATACACGAAACAGGCAATGCTAATTTTGTGGATGGCAAAATGATTTTCTTGCAAGGAAGTCCGATTTTGGAAGAAAAAAACGGAATTAAATTAGGCCGCCTATCTGGAATTGTCGCGCATTTTGTTCCCAACTATTTACAAAAAAACCGCATGCCATCTTGGGAAACCAATTGTATTGAAGATTGGGAAACCAAAGTCAATGCTATTGTTGAGGAAACTTTCAATGAAAACATGTCGGTTATTTCAGGAATTCCGTCTTGGGTCCAAATGTATTTCGAAAAACTCCAACAAAAAGCCAATAAGCCGGTTGGCGACATTTTTCCCAATTTCAATTTGTTCATTTATGGCGGAGTCAATTATGAACCCTACCGGGCCAAATTTGAAAATTTAATTGGTCGAAAAGTCGACAGTATCGAACTTTTCCCCGCTTCAGAAGGGTTTTTTGCCTATCAAGATTCCCAAAAAGAGAAAGGCATGTTGCTGTTGTTAAATTCTGGAATTTTCTATGAATTCATCAAGAGCGACGAATTTTCGACAGAAAACCCGCGCCGTTATACCATTGGCGAAGTCGAATTGGGCGTGAATTACGTTCTAATTTTATCAACTAATGCCGGCCTTTGGGGTTATAATATTGGCGATACGGTTCAGTTTACGAGTTTAGCACCTTATCGAGTAGTAGTTTCGGGCCGAATCAAACATTACATTTCTGCTTTTGGCGAACACGTTATTGGCAAAGAAGTAGAAAGCGCCTTACAAGAAGCCATGGAAGGAAGTACAATTCGCGTTAATGAATTTACTGTAGCGCCTCAAATTAACCCAACCGAAGGATTGCCTTACCACGAATGGTTGATTGAATTCGAAAACGAACCGGATAATTTAGAAGCATTTGCTTTTCAAATAGATCATGCGATGCGCAAGCAAAACGTGTATTATGACGATTTAATTGTGGGCAACGTATTACGCCCATTGGTAGTTACAAACGTCCCTAAAAATGGTTTTCAAGACTATATGAAATCGATAGGAAAATTGGGCGGGCAGAATAAAATTCCGCGACTGTCTAACGACAGAAAAATAGCCAATGTGCTAAACCCAAAATAAATCCAGTATCTTTGCAGGTTAAATAATACATAAAGATGATAGAAATCAAAAACATTTCGCGCTCACGAGCGCAAGAGTCGTCAGCAGCTATTGAACGACTGTACATTACCATGAGGCATTTATTCAACCGCGGTTTTTACAAGCCGATGGGGGTTTCGGGAGACACTTTACGCGAAGCTTTATTAGCGTTACGTCCGGAAATTTACGGAAACATTGCCGACGAAAAAGTAGAACTTAACGGACTTTTGTACGTTATTGAACGCCTCCCAATTGGAATCGAAGAATGCCGATTCATCAATCTAACTTCAGAAGAAGGCTATGCCAAATCGCACTTTAAGGCGATTGTTCCTCCAAAAGACGCCGTAATTGCTATCGCATTGACGAAGATCAAATGAACGTAGTCATTACCCGTGGACGTTCGGATATTTACGATATTTTAACGCACCTAACTTTCATCTTCATCGAATCACACAAAATTAAAAACAGAGTGTTGTTGGACGAAGCAGGAGAAGTTTCACACGATTGGAAAAAATTAGAAATTGCGGTTCAGCAAAACAAAAAACTAAGCCAAATTGAGAAAGAGAAAGCGATTTCTCATACTGCCAATATTCTAGGTAGAACCTTCGAAGAAATTTTAGACATCTACGATGCGTTTGGTTCAGCCGCCTCGCCAGATCGTTTCTTACATGTTATTTATTGGTTAGGAAAATTAGCCATCGAAGAAATTATTGAAAACAATAAACGCACCATCACTTTCAGCCCTGTGTTGAGAGAGCGTTTGGGGCACCACATACACGGTGAAATTTGGGCAACCAACATCAAAGAAGTTTTAAAAGAAAATAATTTATTAGGCAGACCTATCCACGTGATTAGCGCCAATATGCACTCGGTGATGAACTCCATTTTTGCAGTTCCAGCTTTGAAAACAAAGTTCAAAAACCAATCCGATTTCTTTATTTATGAGGAATTAAGCAAATCAGGAGCACACGAAGTTCGTGATGTTGTTGAAGCAATTGCCTTGAAACAAGGAATGATTTCGTTGCCCGACACTTCAGGAACAAATATCGATGTTCAGATTTTTGATACCGCTAAAATTGATTGGAGCAAAACGTCTTTCCCTAAAGCCGATTTAGGCACAGAAAACCCTGTCATTATTGTCATGGATTATGCCTTTGGAGAGCAAGCGTATGAAACCATTGACGAGTTATTTAAACCCTACAAAAAAGAAACCTTTTTAAACGCTCAGTCGATTTCCATCATGGGTAAAGCAGGAATTCTAGAAGGAGGAAAGGGAGACATTATGATTCCGAATGCCCATATCAACGAAGGAACGGCTGACAATTACTTTTTTGAAAACGAATTAACTGCCGACATGTTTGAAGGAAATGACATTGCGGTTTTTGCAGGACCCATGGTAACGGTTTTAGGAACCTCGT
>JBDLVY010000057.1:0-3463 GCA_039804545.1 Bacteroidota bacterium
AAAAGAGGCACCCAATTCCGCCAATGGGCAACCAAACGATTAAAAGATTTCTTGATAGAGGGAATAGCCATCAACGAAAAAAGGCTAGTACAGAAAAATAAAGAGATCCAAGTATTGCACGATGGAATCCGAATTCTCAGCAGGGCAATAGAAGAGAAAGCATTAACATCGAACGGTTATGAGTGGCTTCATCGGTTTAGTGTCGGATTACAATTGCTTGATGATTTCGACCATGAAAAATTAGACTCAAACGGTAATCACAAAGAGAACATAGCCTATCCGTCTCTAACTGAATATTCTGAATTGGTTGAGCAAATGCGGTTCGGATTCCATTCTAATTTATTTGGGAAATTAAAGGATGGAGGATTCGACAGTGCTTTACATCAAATCATGCAAGGTTTTGGTGATGTAGAGGTCTATTCGTCCATTGAGGAAAAAGCAGCGATGTTATTATATTTAATTGTAAAAAACCACGCATTTGTGGATGGAAACAAACGGATTGCGGCGGCTTGTTTTTTGCTATTTCTAGACAAAAATGAACTGCTATTTAGCTCTACAAACCAGTCTGTCATCAGTAATGAAGCATTAGCAAGTTTGACTCTATTCGTTGCATCCAGTAGGGCGGAAGAAATGGAAACAGTCAAGAAATTATTAATCAGTGTACTAAATAGAAAGGGCGAATATTGAAATGGTAAAATAGTTTGACAAATAGGTTTAATCACCCTTTCTCAACTTCCTTCGATTCTTATTCCGATTATAATAACTCCGGGAATTAATTCGATTCTTAAATGCCCTTTTAGAAGAGCTCACTCCCATTCTGGCGTGGGCTTTTCTTCTTTGTCCCGTTTGAGTAATGCTTGCTCTTGAGTAAGAAGATTTTCTCGTTTTCTTCGAATAGTCGATGGGTTTAAGATCGCAGGAGAAGAGAAAAGAGGAAAGGAGTAGAATGGAAAGAATGTTTCTGTCAAACATGGGTTAACTATTTATGTTTGAAAGTACTAGTTTAGAAACACAGAAGCAATCACCTGACCTTATTTGGCAATTATATACCTCTCATCACATTACCACAGAAATCATAGTTTTAAACACTTTTGTTTCCTACTTTGTTAGTGATTTATTCAACAATCTAATTGTAAACATATAATGAAAACTAACCTACCATTTTATGTTCGAGGAATAATCGGATTATTCTTCCTGCTTTTTGCTTCAATGCCTTCAGAGGCGCGTTTTTCTGTCTATGCTAAGGCAGATTCCAGTTCGTTCAAGCAGTTTAAAGGATTGATTTTGGACCAAAAAACAAAGAACGAACTCATCTACGCAAGTATCACCGTTTCCGGAACTTCCATCTCGACGATCAGTAATAGTGAGGGTAAATTTTCCATCAAAGTTCCAGCCGAAAATCAGAATGCAACCCTCCTCATTTCCTTTCTAGGCTACAAAAACAAAGTCGTTTCCATCCAAGATTTAAAGCCAGAAAAGAATGTTTTGTATTTAGAACCCAGCAATACCTTACTGGAAGAAGTGGTGGTGAAAGCGGGAGATGCGAAGAATGTGTATTCCGGGGTTTTGGCAAATCGATTACAAAACTATGGCGACGATCCCATCCAAATGACGGCATTCTACCGCGAAACCATTCGCAAACGCCGCACCTACGTCTCCCTTTCCGAGTCCATCATTAACGTGTTAAAACAACCTTTCTTAGGAGGTTCGCAAGACCAAGTCAGCTTGTTCAAAGGCAGAAAAAATGCCGATTACACGAAACTAGATACGGTCAATTTCAAACTCCAAGGTGGGCCATTCTCCGCCTTATACATCGATTTAGTGAAGTATCCTGACTTTATCTTTTCAAACGAGGCATTCGAACTCTACGATTTCAACCTAGAGGAAAACACCCAGATAAATGACAGACAAGTATTAGTATTAGCTTTCAAACAAAAGGAAGGCATCGAATCACCCCTTTATTACGGAAAATTATACATCGACGCGAAGAGTTTAGCAGTCGTTAGTGCCACTTTCGCCCTGAATGTCGAGAATAAAGTCAAAGCCGGACTTATGTTCACGCGCAAAAAACCGGCAGGCCTAGACATCTACCCTACTGAAGTCCGCTACCAGATTAACTATAGACAACAAAAAGACAAGTGGATTTATGCCTATTCCCGCGCGGATTTAACCTTTAAGTTGAATTGGGCCAAACGTATCTTCAACACCGTCTACACCACCTCCATCGAAATGGCGGTGACCGACTGGAAAAAACAAGAGAAAAATGAGACCCTAGACACCCAAAAACTAAGTTCAAACGTCATCATGTCTGACAAGGTGCAGAGTTTAGGGGATCCAGATTTTTGGGGTAAATACAACATCATCGAACCCGAAAAATCGATCGAAACGGCAATACGGAAACTTCAAAGAAAGGCGTTGAGCGATGGGGGTGTGGATTAATTTAAAGCAATTTGCAGAATCTTCAAATTGCTTTGAATTCAGTTGTTGCAGAATCTGCAACAACTTCAGATTTTTACTCGGTTTTAGAATAAAGTATTCCTTTTAGCTCACCGAACTAATTTGTATCTGACCACCAATTGCTTTTAACACTTTCATAATCGTCTCAAATTGAGGCTTAGATCCATCCGATAGTGCTTTATATAAACTAGGTCTGCTTAAGCCCGTTTCATTAGCAATTTTGGACATTCCTATCGATTTAGCAATATTCCCAAGCGCAACAATAAAGTCTGATTCATTCCCTTCAGCCAGTACGACATTAAGATATTCAGTAACCATTTCATTACTTTCTAAATAGTCTGCAATATCAAATTTCGAAGTTTCCATAATTCTCAATTGTTAATCCAAAGTGTATTCATTTGGATACAATATTAATCAATAATCAGTATAAATAAAAACAGGATATTTATAATTGACCCGTTGCAAAAAATGCAACAGTTGCCTCACCTTCTTTGGCATAATAAAATAAAACTCATAATTTCAAGAAACCTTAACCCTACTACATTACCCATGGAAGTACACCACCATTCGCACCACCCTAAATCCTGGAAAGAGTACGTTCAAGAATTCTTAATGCTTTTCGCGGCGGTGACTTTAGGTTTTTTTGCTGAAAATTTAAGAGAACGTATTTCTGAAAATGCCAATAAAAAAGAGATTATGGAGTCTGTGGCCTATGATTTCCAAAAAGATATTAGTCACATGAATTTTCACAAAAACTTTAACTTACGAAGAATTAAAGTGTGTGATAGTTTAAATAATTTAGTTAAACTTCCTGCGAGTCAAATAGAACAACAATTGTACTACCGCCTTATGGTCGAAATGCCACACACCTATTTGTTCACCTCCAGCAACAAAAGTAGAATAGAAGCTGAGGCCAAAGGGTATTTTTCGCGTCGAGAGAATAAAGAATTAGCAGACGCAATAGCTAAATACGATTTCTATTTATCTGAATTAGTTGAACTTTTTA
>JBDLVY010000058.1:0-6258 GCA_039804545.1 Bacteroidota bacterium
TACATAGTTTTTATCCACAAAAAACAAATCGCCTACCATAAATACGCCGATAATAATAACTGCGGTATTTTGTGCCAATTTGTTTTTGGTGTAAAGATAAAGTGCTCCAAAAGTTACCAACATCAAGAATCCGGAACGCAATAAATCGGCATTGTATAAATCTTTACGGTCTTCCCTTAACGCTTCTAAAAACGAAGTTCCAAAGGATTTATCGGGATGACCTTGCAAAGCATTTGCCAATTGGCTATCAATTTCGCCAACAAAACTGAACATGCCTTTGGCTAAAAATAACACTACAATTATTCCTAAACTGGTAGCAGCGGTTTTCCACAAACTGCTCCATTGTTTTTCTTTATCAGTGGTGAAAAACGACTGCAATCCCATAATCGCTAGTACCGGAAAACACAATTCAAGTAAAACCTGAATCGAAGAAACCGCTCTGAACTTGTCATAAGCCGGAACATAATCGATAAAGAAATCGGTTAACAGCGAAAAGTTTTTACCCCAAGAAAGCAGTAAAGAGAAAATGGCTCCGGCCAAGAAAGCATATTTTATTTTGCGATTGTCATGGTACATGGCCAACACAAAAAGGAAAAAAACAATCGCTCCAATGTAAGCCGGTGCAGCAACTTGCGGTTGATCGCCCCAATAGGTTATTCCGTAACTTTCTGTGATTTCTTTCGCTTCTTCGGGTTGGGCACCGTATTCCAACATAAAATTATACACATGAGAATCTTCGGTAAGTTTCTGACTGTTGCCACCACCAAAAAGTCTGGGCGAAATCAAATTCAAACTTTCAGATACACCATAGCTGTATTCTGTGATGTATTCTCTGTCCATAGAGATATTCGCTTCTTTTTTGGAACCATCAGGATTGTTGGTCAGTTCGCTTTTGCCACGGATACTGAAGTCGGCGTATTCTTTGGTAGCCATCAAACTGGTCGCATTGGCACCAACGGCTAAAGTTACCGCAATAAGAAAAGTAGCTATGATTTTGGGCAAGGCTTTGAAGTCTTTTTCTTGGTACAAACGATACAAAAAGTAAAAGCTCATGACGATTAAGAGCAAGAACAAATAATAAGTCATTTGGAAGTGATTGGCCGTAATTTCCAAAGCAACGGCGAGCATTGTTAAGATGCCACCATGCAAATATTTCTTTCGGAAAACCAATATAAATCCGGCGATAACCAGTGGCATATAAGCTATGGCATGTGCTTTTGCATTGTGTCCGACGCCAATAATTACAATCAAATAAGTGGATAATCCAAAAGCCAAAGCACCAAAAAAGGCCTTCAGCGGATTAATTCTCAAAGTGAGAAGCAAACCGTAAAATCCTAAGAAATACAAGAATAAATAATCGGCCGGTCTTGGTAAAAACCGCAATAAGTCATCTAGTTTTCCGATATAATCGTGTGGGTATTTGGCACCTGATTGGTAGGTTGGCATTCCACCAAAGGAAGCGTTGGTCCAATAAGGTTCGGTTTTATACTCCGCTCTGAAGTCGTTTTGTTCTTTAGCCATACCGGTGTATTGCACGATGTCGTGTTGGTATATTTTTTTGCCTTGCAAAACCGGATAGAAGTAAAGTAAAGCAACTAAGATAAAACCAAGAATGGCTAATAAATGAGGATAAAACTTTTGGAGTTGTTTCATGTTTTTGGTTTAGGTTGTCAGAGGGAAATTACTTAATTTCTTCAAAATCTATGTACTCGCCAACGATTTTTTTCTCTTTTGTTTTTTCTGTTTTATTGGCCTGAGCTTGTTGCTGTTGCTGATATTGCTGCTGCTGTTGTTGGAATTGTTGGGTGGCTTTTTCGACCACTTTTTTGGCAACAACCGGTAAAAACAATCGGGCTAAAAATTTAAAGATATAATAAATGGCAATAATCCAAAATATCGTTCTAACAAAACCGGGCATAGATGCAGTTTCCATATTGAGAATAAATTTTTTGTCAAAAATACTAAATTCCTCAATGTAAAAATCGCTTTAACTTCTTAAATAAATGATAAATTATATTACTTTTGGGAGACTGTATTTCTACAAATCTATTAAGTTATGTCAAAGATAAAATCACTGTTGATGGTACTGTTTCTGTTTGTTTCAGCCACACCGTATGCGCAATACACCGATATCATCAATTCCAATCGTCCGGGAAAATCAATGTCGGCTTTTTCTGTTGGTAAAACAGTAATTCAGGCAGAAGGTGGTTTGTATGGCATTCAGGAAAAACATGATTTATTGCGTTATGAAGCCAATGGTTTCGGAACAGAATTGAGTGTCAGATATGGTGCTTTTTTTGATCAGTTTGAGTTTAATTTAGAATCCCAATACCAATATGATTGGTATACAGCGCCTTTAGTTGATGATAATCGTGGCGGATTTAAGCAGTTTACTTTGGGCGCTAAATATTTGGTTTATGATCCCTTTGTACAATTGAAAGACGAAAAGCCTAATGTGTATAGTTGGAAAGCCAATCATCGTTTTAGTTGGAAACAATTTATACCGGCAGTGGCGGTTTATGGTGGTTTTAATTTGAATTTGGGTAACAATCCCTTTACGTTTGAAAGTGATCCGGCTATCAGTCCGAAATTGATGATGATTACTCAGCATCATTTTGGCAGCAAATGGGTTTGGGTGAATAATATCATCGCTGATAAATACATGACAGATTACCCAACTTTGGGATGGATTACCACTATGACTAGAGGATTCAATATGCGTTGGTCGGGCTTTTTGGAAATACAAGCTTACAGAAGCGACTTTTATGCCGATACTGTTGCGCGTTTAGGAGCCGCATATTTGATAAGAGAAAATATCCAATTGGACGCTTCTTTTGCTAAAAATGTAAAAGATACTCCCGCCATTTTGTATGGTAGTTTTGGCATGTCTTGGCGTTTTGATAGTAATTATGAAACCAATTATAAGCGAATCAAAAACGAGAAAAAAGACGATAAGAAGAAAGACAAAAAATCGAAAAAAGATAAAGGGAAGAAACGCAAAGACGAAGTAGAATTAGAAAATACCAAGCCATAATGATTACCATAATTGAAGCCAATTCCAAAAAACTAATTCAAGAATATGTTAAGTTTCCGTTTGACTTGTATAAAAATCATCCTTATTGGGTTCCGCCTTTAATCAGTGATGAGTTAGATACTTTTGACAAAACCAAGAATCCGGCATTTACTTCAGCTGAGGCATATTTTTATTTGGCTTATCGCGATAATAAAATAGTGGGCAGAATAGCCGCCATTATCAATTGGAACGAAGTGAACGACCAAAAAAAGAAGAAGGTGCGTTTTGGTTGGTGGGATGTAATTGATGATGTTGAGGTAACCAGAGCTTTGTTAGAGAAAGTGTATGAATTAGGAAGAGCGCACAATTTGGAATATGTTGAAGGCCCGATGGGCTTTTCTAATTTGGATAAAGTGGGCGTGTTGACAGAAGGTTTTGACGAAATTGGATCTATGATTACTTGGTACAATTTTCCCTATTATAAAGAACATTTGGAGCAGTTGGGTTACGTAAAAGAGAAAGAATATCTAGAAAACAAATTCCCTTTTGCTAATGTAAAACCCGAATTTTTTCTAAAAGCGAACGAACTTGTAAAGGCACGTTATGGTTTGAGAGCGCTTAATTTTAATAATAATAAAGACATTATGCCTTATGTAGACAAAATGTTTGATTTGTTTAACGCCAGTTATGCTAATTTATCTTCTTTTGTTGCTATAACAGATGTACAGAAAGAGTACTTCAAGAAAAAGTATATCAGTTTCATCAATCCCGAGTATATTAAATTTGTTTTAGATAAAGATGACGCTATAGTAGCCTTTAGTATAGTGATGCCTAGTTTTTCAAAAGCATTGCAAAAAGCCAATGGGAAACTGTTTCCTTTTGGTTTTTATCATTTACTAAAAGCTAAAAAAGAGAGTAAAGAAGTGTTGTTTTATTTAATAGGGGTTGATCCGGAGTACCAAAGTAAAGGAGTTACGGCGATTATTTTTAATGAATACTACAACACCTTTACCGAAAAAGGGATTCAAAATTGCATTAGAACTCCAGAACTTGAAGACAATCATGCCATTCACAATTTGTGGAAGCATTTTGATCCGGTTGTATTCAGAAGGCGGAAAACATATCGAAATGATTTATAAATTTAATCCCTTTTTTACAAAGGGATTTTTTTAAACCTCATCAAAACCATTAATCCATTAAAAAATGCTATTAAACGATTAAATCGTGTTGTTCATAGAAAAGTTATGACATTTTTAACATTTGTTGTCAGTTCTGACTAATTTTATAAACCCAATTGAATCTACACTTTAATAATTATGAAATTTTAAATATTAAGCTTGTTGTTTATTGTTTACTTTTTTCATAAAAAAACCGAATGAAACCTATTCATGATGTGGTATTATCTTAAAAATACTAAACATTATGAGAAAAAGTAAATTATTGAATCTTTCTGTACATCGAGACTATGTCTTGATTGAAAAAGAAAATGGGTTTAGGATGGACTTTAGCGGAGAAAAACAATTCACCGCTATGTCAGATTTCGAAGAGGTCAGTCAAACAAGGAAAAAGGGAATAGTTAATATTCTTTTACTCCTTTTTATTTTCCTGTTTACCAATTTTTTGTTTGCTCAAGCGCCCGCTTGTAATTTAATTGGACCACTAAAAGCGACACCTTCCAAAACTAAAGTGATGTTAGAGCCTTTAGAGTTTAGTGCCGAAGTTATTAATGATAGGCCAAACACTATTTATCAGTGGAGTTTTAAAACAAACAACACTCAAGCTAGATTAATAACCAGAAACGGGAAAAAAACTATTGGAGTTCATCCTGGTGCCAAAGCTGGTAGCTTTACTATTCAACTTACTGTAACCAATGTAAACAGTAATGGTCAAAATGAAAGTTGTACCTGCACTCAATCCGTTTCGGTCAATAATTAAAGCAGATAAAATCCTAAACAATAAATAAAACGTTCAATTATGAATTTAAATTTACTTAACAATAGTTCGAAAGAAGAATACTGTTGCTGCCAATCTGCTAAAAAAGGTTGGAAGAATGGTATGACTACTGTTATGCTGTTTTTTGCATTGGTGTTTAGCCATGTGATTTATGCAGCTACTCCAACAGTATCCACTTTTTTCCCTGCAGCAGGAGCTCAAGGTCAAGTAGTAACGATAGTTGGTGCCAATTTTACCGGTACTACTGCTGTTTCTTTTGGTCTTACCCCTGCATCGTCATTTACAGTAGTAAATGACAATACAATATCTGCAGTTGTAGGAGCTGGTTCTACCGGATCGGTCAGAGTTACCAATCCGTCAGGATTCGGTCAAAAATCTGGTTTTACTTTTTATCCAGCACCATCATGTAACCTTTCAGGGATATTAAAAGCATGTTTGGCAGATGGCAATATTGCAATAACAACCACTGTACAGTTTAGTACGGGTGAACCAACATTGAACTATAGCTTCCCTGCGGGTCCACAAAATACCTCAGGAGCTTTTTTAGTTTCAACTGGTCCATTTAACTACGATCCTATAAATGATATTGGTACCCAAACAACAATCATTAATCCGGGAACTTCTGGAGGTCAGATTCTTTTTCAATTGAATGTTTTAAATGATGGAGGAGAATGTACTTGTAGTAAGTCAGTAACTATTATAGATTTAGGACTAGAAGCCTATAACAATCCTATTGTGTGTTTTGGGGGAACAACCTCTCTTTTTGCTGATGCCACTTCAAGTGGTTCTTCAAAATATACCTTTACATTGCAACCGGGTAATATTGTAATCGGGCCTCAATCAGATCCTTCTGTTGAGTTTCAAAATATTCCAGCAGGAAATTACACGGTTACTGTAGTCGATAACAATGGATGTTCAAAACAAACACAAGTTACAATTGAGCAACCACCTTTAAATCCGGTAATTTTAAATTGCCCCGAGAATAAGTTCGAAACTTCTTGTAAAACTCAATCTGAGATTAATGACTCTTTTGCAGTTTGGTTAGCCTCTTTCAGTTATTCTGGTGGGACTAACCCTGTTTTAACTATTCTTCCATCAAATCCTATGGCGCCTTTAACATGTTCTTCAGGTAATGGGAATAGTATTCAAGTTACGTGGACAGTTACGGATCAATGTGGACAACCTCAATCGTGCACAAGAACTTTCACCGTTAACCCAAGTACTACTGTAGATGTTGCTGGTCCAGAAAGTTCCGTATCTAGTGCATGTGATTATGAAAATCAAGCAGGAGT
>JBDLVY010000059.1:0-20422 GCA_039804545.1 Bacteroidota bacterium
CAAATTGACCCAAATTCAAAGCTGAAAGTATACAAAAAAAATGCTCACGCCTCTTATTACCACAATAAATTTAACGGTAGAAGAACGGCCAGCGGAAAAAAATTTGACAATAATAAATACAGTGCGGCGCACAAAAAATTACCTTTTGGCACCATTGTAAAAGTAACCAATGAAGCCAATGGAAAATCAGTCATCGTTGAAATTACCGATCGCGGTCCGTTCTCTAAAGTGCGTGAAATTGATTTAAGCCGCAGGGCTTTTATGGACATTGTTTCCAATAAAAAGTCAGGATCTGTTATCGTTACAATTGAAGTAGTAGAAGAAAAAAAATAATTACCAATTCACAAAAGGTTTTTTACTCAAGTAGGCATTGTAATAGCGTTCATCATTGGTGACTTCTTCGCCAAGCCAGGATGGTTTTTCAAAGGATTCCTCTTCTGATTGCAGTTCGATTTCAGCCATAACCAAACCTTCATTTTCTCCGGAAAAAATATCGACTTCATAAACATGCTTCCCCACTTTTATTTCGTGGCGAATTTTGTCAATCGTACCGCTTTCGCAAATAGACAGCAGTGTTTCCGCATCCATCACACTAATTTCTCTTTCCCATTCCAAACGTGTAGTTCCATTGGCATTGCTTTTTCCTTTAATGGTAATAAAGCCTTTGTCGCCTTTAATTCTAACGCGAACTGTTCTATCGGGATTGGAACTTAAATAAGCTTGAACGATTCTTTTTTGGCTAAAAGCTTCGTTTATAAAATCATTCGAAAGGACTAAAAACTTTCGCTCTATTTCTACCATCGGACACAAATTTTATCGAAAGATAGTATAAATTTGTGATATGTCTGAACCAATTTCTTATCGAAAAATCATCCACATAGATATGGATGCTTTCTACGCTTCGGTAGAGCAAATGGACAATCCGGAGCTCAAAGGAAAACCCTTAGCTGTTGGTGGAAGCGAAGTGCGTGGCGTGGTTTCGGCGGCGAGTTATGAGGCGCGGAAATTTGGCGTACGTTCAGCTATGAGTGGCATTCAAGCCAAACGAAATTGTCCTGATTTGATTTTTGTTAGACCCAGATTTGACCGCTACAAAGAAATCTCCAAACAAATCAGAAAGATATTTCACGAGTATACTGATTTGGTTGAGCCCTTATCATTAGACGAAGCCTATCTCGATGTGACCCAAAATAAAAAAGGCAATCCAAGCGCCTCTCTTATTGCACAGGAAATCAGAAAGCGCATTTTTGAAGAAGTGGGTTTAACAGCTTCAGCTGGCATTTCGGTGAATAAATTTGTGGCCAAAATTGCCAGCGATTACAACAAACCCAACGGTCAAAAAACCGTAAATCCTGAGGAAGTAGAAAGCTTTTTGGAAAACCTCGACATCAAAAAATTCTACGGCATCGGCAAAGTCACTACTGATAAAATGTACCATTTAGGCATTTTTACCGGAAAGGATTTGAAATCAAAGTCGGCCGAATTTTTAGAAGAGCATTTCAGTAAAAGCGGTTTGCATTTTTACAATATTGTACGTGGCATTCACAACAGTGCAGTAAAACCCAATCGCATTGCCAAATCGGTAGCGGCCGAACACACTTTTAACGAAAACCTGACTTCGGAAATTTTTATGGTAGAAAAGCTAGAGCGTATCGCCGGTGAACTTGAAAACCGATTGAAGAAGTACAACATCTCAGGCAAAACCGTCACGCTCAAAATCAAATACAGCGATTTTACGACACAAACGCGGAGCAAGACTTTGCCTTATTTCATTTCGGATAAAGGATTGCTCTTTGAGACCGCAAAAGAGCTGTTATTTCAAGAACGTATGAAGGAATCAGTACGACTGCTTGGGATTTCATTGAATAATTTGAATACGGAGATTAAAAAGACGGTTGTGGTGCAGTTGAAGTTTGAGTTTTAGTCATAAAAAAACCAGTCTCGTTCCAAAAAACGAGACTGGTTTGTATTTTTTTAAAAGAAATGATTAGTTTCTTCTGCTCATAAAAATTCTCAAGATATACCAGAACAATAACATTACTGAGGCGAACAACTGCAACGATGCGCCAACATATTGCTGGGTTCCGTAATTGTTTTTGATTTGATCGGTTTGGTAAAGAATACTCGCCGAAGCCAATACCGCCATACCGGCTGAAAACCATAGACCAAGATTGAATCCGAAAATAGCGCCAACAACGATAATTCCTAAGGAAACGAATCCACCAACCACTAGTAAAGTTCTTAAAAACGAAAAATCGGTTTTAGTAAAAAACACTACAGCCGTTAATCCGGCAAACATAAACAAAGTGGTCAAAGCCGCTTGAACTAAAATATCACCTCCGGCATAAGCCATAGCGATATAAATCATCGGAAGAAAAATAACTGCTTCTAAAATGGCGTATAACCCTAAGCCTAAATATTGCTTATCTCTGGATGGATGCAATGCTAATCGGTCTGACATTGTTGTTCCTAACCAAAACAATCCAATGATAAACAACCATATAAAACGTCCGCTTAACATCCAAATAATTGCTTCAACAGGAACTAATTGAATCAAAAGCGTTTCAAAAACAATAAATGCCAAAACCGCTAAAGCTAAATGTTGGTAGGTTTTTTTGTAAAAAACAGCTCTTTCTAAATCTGAAGCGTTAGCCACTAAAATATTTTCATTATCCATAAGTTCTGAAGTTTAAAATTTCGACTAAAATAAGTTATTTTTTATTTAAAATAAAAATCCACCTAATAAATATCAGATGGATTTTTAATAATTATTGCTGCTGAAACTATTCTATTTCAGAAACTCTCAAAGTATTGACCATTCCTTTATCGGCAACCGGCATGGCAGCTAAGTTGATTAGCATATCGCCTTTTTTTACGTAACCATTGGCTTTAGCAATGTCATTTACGTCGCCAACAGTATCATCGGTGCTTACAAATTTGTCATAGTAAAAAGCATTTACACCCCAAAGTAAATTCAATTGGGTCAAAATTCTTTTATTCGAAGTATACACCAAAATATGTGCTTTAGGTCTCCAAGCCGAAATTTGGAAAGCCGTATAACCGCTATTGGTTAAAGTAGAAATTGCTTTCGCTTTAATTTCATTGGCCATAATCGCTGCGTGATAACAAATTGATTTTGTGATAAATCGTTTAGTTCTAACGTGAGGCGGATTTTGTGGCACATTGATTAATGGCGAATCTTCGACTGCTTCAATAATTTGTGTCATTTTTTCGATAACTTCCACCGGATAATTCCCTACAGAAGTTTCTCCTGAAAGCATTACGGCATCGGCACCATCCATAACCGAATTGGCCACGTCATTTACCTCAGCACGCGTTGGTGTTAAACTGGTAATCATCGTTTCCATCATTTGCGTAGCCACAATTACCGGTATACGAGCCGTTTTCGCTCTGTGGATTAATTTCTTTTGAATCAACGGCACTTCATGCGCCGGAATTTCAACTCCAAGATCACCACGAGCTACCATCAAACCATCACAAAAGGCAACGATTTTATCGATGTTCTCCACTGCTTCCGGTTTTTCAATTTTGGCAACAATTGGAATTTTATATTTGGAATGTTTCGCAATTAAATCTTGCAATTCTTCTAAATCGGCTGGAGTTCTAACAAATGAAAGCGCGATCCAATCTACTTCTTGCTCAATAGCAAACAACGCATCTTTAATGTCTTTTTTAGTCAATGCCGGCAAAGACACTTTGGTTTGAGGCAAGTTTACTCCTTTTTTTGATTTCAATGGACCGCCTTGTATTACTTTACAAACTACTTCGGTAGAACCATTAGTTTCTAAGGCTTCAAAAATTAACTTTCCGTCATCCAATAATATTCTCTCTCCCGGATTGACATCTTTTGGAAAAGACAAATAGTTCATGTAAACACGTTCCTTAGTTCCGGGAACATCTTCGGCCGTTTGAAAAGTGATGATATCGCCCGGATTGACCACTACATCTTCTTTCATAACACCTACACGAAGTTTTGGCCCTTGTAAATCGGCTAAAATAGCAGTGGTGTAACCAAACTCATCGTTCAAACCACGGATAATATCAATTCTTTCTTTTACATCGGTATAATCGGCATGGGAAAAATTGATACGAAAGACATTCACTCCGGCATCAATCATATTTTTAATCACTTCTTTCGAACTACATGCTGGCCCTAATGTGGCTACAATTTTAGTTTTTTTTCTTGTTGGCATTTTAATTAAAAAATTAAATTATTTTTTGACTTTATTTTTTCTACTTCTACAGGGTAAACCGTGCTAACTCTTTCTATTTTTTTGAGTGCGTTGATTATTTTTGAAACATCAATCTCTACCTCATCGTTTTCAATTTTTAAAAAGTAATCCACTTTTTTAAACTCCGGAATCAAATAGATTTTAGCGGCAAATTTGTTACTGCTGTCGGCAAATAATCCTTGGTTGTTATTTTCGGAGGCGACTAGGGCGTCGTTTTGATTTTGAATCAAATTCCACGCTATGTCTTTATCATCTTCAAAAATAAACCTCGTAAACTGGGTTTCACCTTCTTTGTTACTGATATGAATGTTGCCGTTGCTTTTTTGGAGATTGATGGGTAAATTTTGATTGATATAATAAGCCAATCTATAATCTTCCAAGGGCGAATGAATGGCTATTAATTGATAATCTATTTCGTCAAACTCTCCAATATGCAATTTGTGAACATACATAACTATTGCAATTTAAGTTGTAAATATAGTATATCTGACACAGATTATAAGCACCTCAATATTGAGTTAACGTTATTTTATGAACGAAAACGTTATAGTTTTTTGAGAATCTGTATTATTTTTTGTTAATTTTTTCTTGAAATGCAAAATAAGCTCTTTGCGAAGCTTTTTCTTCTGCTTTCTTTTTAGAAGTAGCTCTGGCCTTTGCCACGATTTTATTGTCGATGCTCAATTTTACGCCAAAATATTTTTGCCCGTCAATACCGTTATCATCAAAGACATCATAGTGAAATGATTTCTTCTCTTTTTGACACCATTCAATCAGTAAACTTTTGTAGCTAATGACTTTGCCCTCTAATTTGGCAATATCAACATAAGGAACAATAACGCTTTTACGAATAAACTTTTGACAAAAATCATAGCCTTTATCTAAAAAAATGGCCCCAACTAAAGCTTCAAAAATATTCCCGTGTATGTTTTCTCCAAAATGTTGGGTCGGCACTTTACTTTCTACAAATCGAATGAGATTTAAGTCTCTTCCCAATTCATTTAAATGTTCACGACTTACAATTTTAGAGCGCATTTTGGTCAGATAGCCTTCGTCTCCTGCCGGCGCTTCTTTGTATAAATGAGCGGCAATTACAGCACTTAACATCGCATCTCCAAGGAATTCTAAGCGTTCATAATTCATCGGATTTCCTTTCAAATCCATACGGTTGGTAGAACGATGGGTAAAGGCTTTTTGGTAATAGTTAATGTTTTCAGGCTTAAAACCTATTACTTTTTCAATTTCTTTAAAAAAAATCCCGTCCTCTGGTGAACGGGAATTTTTAAATATATTTTTTAGAATTTTCATCTAAAACTAATCTTGTAATTTTTTGAATAAAACGCAAGCGTTGTGACCACCGAAACCAAAAGTATTACTCATAGCAACATTTACTTCTCTCTTTTGGGCTTTGTTCAAAGTCAAATTCAAAGTTGGGTCGATATTTTCATCCACCACAGTGTGGTTAATAGTTGGCGGAACTATGCCGTGTTTCATCGCTAAAATCGACGCAATCGCTTCAATCGCACCGGCTGCTCCAAGCAAGTGGCCAGTCATTGATTTGGTTGAATTGATATTTATATTTTTTGCATGGTCACCAAAAACAGCACTAATTGCTTTTAACTCGGCTACGTCTCCAAGTGGTGTTGAAGTTCCGTGAGTGTTAATGTGATCCACTTGGTCTGGTGTCATTCCGGCATCACGCAAGGTATTTTCCATAACGGCGATCACCCCAATTCCTTCCGGATGTGGCGCAGTTAAATGGTAAGCATCCGAAGACATTCCGCCACCACCGATTTCACAATATATTTTTGCCCCACGCGCTTTCGCATGTTCGTATTCTTCTAAAACCAAAGCACCAGCACCTTCACCTAAAACGAATCCGTCACGGGTTGCATCAAAAGGTCTTGAAGCTGATTCCGGACTATCGTTTCTGGTTGATAAAGCTTGCATAGAATTAAATCCTCCCATACCTGCGATGGTAACTGCTGCTTCAGAACCGCCTGAAATAATAACATCACACATTCCTAAACGAATATAGTTGAAGGCATCAATCAAAGCATTGGCAGATGAGGCGCAAGCTGAAACGGTTGTATAATTGGGACCCATAAACCCATTTCTCATTGAGATGTGAGCAGGAGCAATATCAGCAATCATTTTCGGAATAAAGAAAGGATTAAATCTTGGCGTTCCGTCACCGGCTGCGTAGCTCATTACTTCTTCCTGGAAAGTTTCTAATCCGCCAATTCCAGCACCCCAAATAACCCCAACCCTGTGTTTGTTTACATTGTCATTGGTGATTCCGGCATCCTTGATGGCTTCTTCACTAGCGGCTACGGCATATTGTGCAAATTTGTCCATTCTGCGAGCTTCCTTACGGTCCATAAAATCTTCGATGTTGAAGTTTTTTACTTCGCAGGCAAATTTTGTTTTGTGTTTTTCAGTATCGTAATAGGTAATCGGAGCGGCACCACTTTTACCGTTTATAAGTGCATCCCAATATTCTTCGATAGAATTTCCGATTGGTGTTAATGCACCCAAACCTGTTACTACAACTCGCTTTAATGCCATAATGTGTTTTTTACAATTGTATTTAAACAAATAATACCCATGTTTTCTTCAAATTTAATCATTAAAGAGACAAGGGTATTTCAATATTTTAAGATTGAATATCAATCAAGATTTATTCTTTTCAGTAAAAATAATAAAAACCCGTGAAAAACTATTGATTCTCCACGGGTGTTTTATTTATTATTTTTTTGCTTCTTCGATGTAAGAAATAGCTTGACCTACAGTAGCAATGTTTTCTGCTTGGTCGTCCGGAATTTGAATATCAAATTCTTTTTCGAACTCCATAATAAGCTCAACAGTGTCTAATGAATCAGCGCCTAAATCATTTGTGAAGCTTGCTTCTGTTACAACTTCGTTTTCGTCAACGCCTAATTTGTCTACAATAATCGCTTTAACTCTTGATGCAATGTCTGACATAATTTCTAGATTTTTAATTTAAATTGTTGGCAAAAATAAAAAACTTTATTTTAAAACAACCTTTTTGTTACTAAATGTGAACACGAAATTAAAAAATTTATTTCAAAATCTTGTATAATCATGGTTTTAATTCAAGTTATTATTCTTTTTTTTGTACAATAAAATTTGATTTTCCAAATGAAAAAGATTTTGCTTTTCGCTTCCGGCGCGGGTTCCAATGTGGAAAATATCATCAAGTACTTCCAAAACAAGGATAGTGTTTCTACTGTAGGTGTTTTTTCTAACAATCCTGAAGCAAAAGTGTTAGCGGTAGCCCAAAATAATGCTGTTTTTTCTTTTGTTTTTAACAGAACGGAATTAAATGAGGGCTTGGTTTTAACAAAAATCAAAGAATTGCAACCCGATTTAATCATCCTAGCCGGTTTTTTATGGAAAATGCCTGAAACCATTGTTCAAGAATATCCAAATAAAATCATCAACATACATCCGGCATTATTACCCAAATATGGCGGAAAAGGAATGTATGGCATCAATGTACACCGAGCGGTATTGGAAAACAAGGAAAAAGAAACCGGAATCACTATTCATTACGTCAACGAACATTATGACGAAGGCGAATTCATTTTCCAACAAAAAGTAAATATAAAAGATTGTGATTCTCCGGAGGCGATTGCTGTAAAAGTTCAGGAATTAGAACACAAACATTTTCCGAAAGTAATAGAAAAACTTCTTATCCCTAATCACTAATCACTTTTCACTTGAGTCACCAAGTTCACATCTATACCGACGGCGCTGCCAAAGGAAATCCCGGAAACGGCGGTTATGGCGTGGTGATGGAAATGGTGGGCACACCTTATAAAAAAGAATTCTACGAAGGTTTTCGCTATACTACTAATAACAGAATGGAATTGTTAGCGGTAATTGTTGGTTTGGAAAAACTCAAAAATTCCAACATGAAAGTCTTGGTCGTTTCCGATTCTAAATATGTAGTTGATGCCGTCGAAAAAAAATGGGTTTTCGGTTGGGAAAAGAAAAACTTCACCGGAAAAAAAAACCCGGATCTTTGGATGCGTTTCCTCAAAATTTACCGCAAACACCAAGTCGATTTCAAATGGATTAAAGGCCACAACAACCATCCTCAAAACGAACGCTGTGATGAATTGGCGGTGTATGCTTCGGGTTTACCAACACTTTCTATAGATGCTTTTTATGAAAAAGAAGAAGGGAAATTGTTCTAAACTTTAAACCCTAAACCATTTTAAACTTTTAAACTAAAAACGTATCTTTGCGCCTTTAATTTGAATCGCAAATAATGAACAAACTTTTAATCGTAGGAACGGTTGCTTTTGACGCCATCGAAACGCCTTTTGGAAAAACAGATAAAATCTTAGGCGGTGCGGGAACTTTCATTGGTTTATCGGCTTCGCATTTCAACTTACAATCGGCTATTGTTTCAGTGGTTGGTGATGATTTTCCACAAGAGTATATTGATCTATTAACCGCCAGAAACATCGATGTTACCGGTTTGGAAATCGTAAAAGGTGGCAAAACCTTCTTTTGGAGCGGTCGTTACCACAACGATATGAACTCAAGAGATACCTTGGCTACAGAGTTAAACGTATTGGCTGATTTTAATCCTATTGTCCCTAATCATTTTAAAGATGCCGATGTAGTGATGTTAGGCAACTTACACCCTATTGTTCAAACCGGCGTTTTGAATCAAATGACCCAAAAACCTAAATTGGTCGTTTTAGACACCATGAACTTTTGGATGGATTGTGCCTTACCCGAATTATTAGAGGTTATCAAACGTGTGGACGTGATTACTATTAATGATGAAGAAGCGAGACAATTATCTGGAGAATACTCTTTGGTCAAAGCTGCGGCTAAAATCCATACAATGGGACCAAAATATGTGGTGATTAAAAAAGGAGAACACGGCGCGTTAATTTTCCATGACGAACACATTTTCTTTGCTCCGGCATTGCCTTTAGCCGATGTATATGATCCAACAGGCGCAGGAGATACTTTTGCTGGTGGATTTGCAGGATTTATTACCCAACAAGGTGATATCTCATTTGAAACTATGAAAACAGCGATTATACAAGGTTCTAACTTAGCTTCTTTCTGTGTAGAAAAATTCGGAACCGAAAGAATGCTGTCACTGAAAAAAGAAGAAGTGAACCAGCGATTGAAACAATTCAAAGCTTTAACACAATTTGAAATAGAATTACAATAACTTTATGCCTCGAAATTTCGGGGCATTTTTTATTCTAAAATACACGAAACAAACTACTTACAACAACACAACACCAATTATGAGCGACGCCATTAAACACGAATGTGGGATAGCCCTTTTAAGATTAAAAAAACCGTTAGAATTCTATAAAGAAAAATACGGTACGGCTTTTTACGGCATACAGAAAATGTATTTGCTAATGGAAAAGCAACACAACCGCGGACAAGACGGCGCCGGATTTGCTTCGATTAAATTTGATGTAGCGCCAGGCGAAAGATACATCAGCCGTGTGCGTTCTAACCAAGCTCAACCGATACAGGATATTTTTGCACAAATCAATGAAAGGATTAATGAAGAGCTGACTTTGCATCCGGAATATCAAAATAATGTACAGTTGCAAAAAGACAACATTCCTTATATAGGCGAATTATTTTTAGGACACGTTCGCTATGGTACTTTTGGAAAAAACAGTATTGAAAGCGTTCACCCTTTTTTACGCCAAAACAATTGGATGCACCGAAACCTTATCGTTGCCGGTAATTTTAATATGACCAATGTGACTGAACTTTTCAATAGTTTGATAGAATTAGGGCAGCATCCAAAAGAAATGGCAGATACGGTGACAGTAATGGAAAAAATTGGTCATTTCCTAGATGATGAAGTAACTGATTTGTACCAAGAATGTAAAAACAACGGTTTGTCTAAAAGAGAAGCTTCTCCAATAATTGCGGAAAAATTAGACATTGCCAAAATCTTAAAACGCGCTTCCAAAGGATGGGATGGCGGATATGCCATGGCTGGTTTGTTAGGTCACGGTGATAGTTTTGTGTTCCGCGATCCGTCAGGCATTCGCCCGGCTTATTTTTATGAAGATGATGAGATTGTGGTAGTCGCTTCGGAAAGACCGGTGATACAAACCTCTTTCAATGTTCCTTTCGAAAAAGTTCAGGAATTACAACCAGGACACGCTTTAATCATCAAGAAAAACGGCACAGTTTCCCAACAGGAAATTATTACCCCAACAGTAAAAAAAGCTTGTTCCTTTGAACGTATTTATTTTTCTCGTGGTAGCGATGCTGAAATTTATCAGGAAAGAAAAGAATTGGGCAAACTGATTTTACCAGCAGTTTTAGAAGCAATTGATAATGATACCGACAATACCGTATTTTCTTTTATTCCAAATACGGCCGAAACTTCTTTTTACGGAATGGTGGAAGCGGCGAATGACTTTTTGAACCAAAGAAAAAATCAGTTCATTTTAAATAACAGAAAAACGCTGACCAAAGAAAAACTAGAAGAAATCCTTTCGGTAAAAATCAGAACAGAAAAAATTGCCATAAAAGATGCCAAACTAAGAACTTTCATTACCGAAGACAGTAGTCGAGATGATTTAGTAGCGCACGTTTATGACGTGACTTATGGCGTGATCAAACCAACAGACAATTTGGTAATTATTGACGATAGTATTGTTCGCGGAACGACTTTGAAGAAAAGTATTCTAAAAATGATGGACCGATTGAATCCAAAAAGAATAGTAGTTGTTTCCTCAGCACCACAAATTCGTTATCCGGATTGTTATGGTATCGATATGGCCAAATTAGAAGGCTTAATTGCTTTCCAAGCTGCGATTGAATTGCTTAAAGAAAGAAATCTTTATCACATCGTTGACGAAGTGTACAAAAAGTGTAAATCACAGGAGAAATTAAAAGACACGGATGTGGTAAATTTTGTAACCGAAATTTATGCACCGTTCAGCGACACCGAAATATCTAACAAAATAGCGGTGTTATTGCATCCGGAAGAAATTAATGCAGAAGTAAAAATCATTTTCCAAACAGTGAGCAACTTGCACACCGCCTGCCCGAAAAACCTAGGCGATTGGTACTTCACCGGCGACTACCCAACTGCGGGAGGTAACCGTGTTGTAAATAAGGCATTTATGAATTTTTATGAGGGCAAAGATGCAAGGGCTTACTAAAATTTTAACATTTTTTGTCTTTAAACGATTTTTGATGCAGTTCGTCTAAATTTTTTGTTTTCAAAATATCAATACACTTACATTTGACTTTACCATAGCATTAGTAGGTTAAGTTTATGGTAGATTTGGGGCAAAAAGGGTGAAAAGAAATTTTCACCTTTTTTATTTTCTACCAGCCTGAAAATCAACAAAAAAATTTCAACGATTTTACTTGCCATTCATCTATTTTATTTTTTAAGACATACTTTCTATTATATATTTGAATCACCATAGCATTAGTAGGTTAAGTTTATGGTAGATTTGGGGCAAAAAGGGTGAAAAGAAATTTTCACCTTTTTTATTTTTAGGCCTTAAAACAATCTGAAAAATGGGATTTCACTCTCATTTGACTATCATTCCAATATAATTTCATTAAAAAAGGACAATATTAATTTCTATGTTATTAGATTTGCGTTACCATAGTATTTAGTGTAGGTTAAGTTTATGGTAGATTTGGGGCAAACAGGTGGAAGCAATTCCGCCTGTTTATTTTTATACTTCCATCAAATAAAAAACCGACTGCTTTCACAATCGGTTTATATCTTCAAAAAAGTTTTGCGTTTTATTTTTCTGTAGCGTACAATCTTGCTACTTCTGTCCAGTTGATTACATTAAAGAAAGCCTCAATATAATCAGGACGGCGGTTTTGGTAGTGCAAATAATAAGCGTGTTCCCAAACATCCATTCCTAAAATCGGGAATCCACCACAAGCGGTATCCGGCATTAATGGGTTATCTTGATTTGGCGTAGAACACACTTCAACCTTTCCCCCTTTGTGTACACAAAGCCAAGCCCAACCTGAACCAAAACGCGTTGCGCCTGCTTTAGCAAATTGCGCTTTGAATTCTTCAAACGAACCAAAAGCAGCATCAATAGCATCAGCTAAATCTCCGCTTGGCAATCCGCCTCCGTTAGGTGACATCACTCTCCAAAATAAATTGTGGTTATAAAATCCGCCCCCATTATTTCTAACGGCTGCATTTTTCATGTCTAAATTGATTAAAATATTCTCAATAGTCAATCCTTCCAAATCGGTTCCTGCAATGGCTGCATTCAGATTGGTAGTGTAAGCGTTGTGATGTTTAGAATGGTGAATTTCCATTGTTCTCGCATCAATATGTGGTTCTAATGCATCGTAGGCATAAGGTAATTGTGGTAATTCAAAAGCCATGGTTATTGTATTTAAAGATTAATATTTCAAGTTCAAATTTATAAATTATAAATCGTTTTTTCTTATAAAATTCACACAATCATTTATAATATTTCAAAAAATCAAACGGCTACATATTGTAGTTTTCGTTCCAATTGGTAAGACAATAAAACACACAATAAAATCAAACTAATGCTGATATAGCCTAAATAATTATAATTGTGAATAGCAAATTTAGCATCACTGTATGTAATCCATCCACTCATCAAAGAAGCAAAACCGGTTCCGAGTGATTGCACACAAGAATTTAAACTCATAAAACTGCCACGGGTTTGACTGGTGACGGCTTGTGTAATCATGGCTTGTCCCGGAACGGTTCTTCCCGTTGAAGAACTAAACCAAAATCCGAAAATACCCAAAACTATGAAAAGTTGCCAATGCGGCATATTGGTAATCAAAACTACAAAAAAGGTCGAAACCAAAGCTGCCCATACAAACACGGTTCTCTTGCCATAACTATCGGCTAATTTTCCTATAATTTGAGCGGAAATCAAAGAACAAATTCCGCCAACCAAATAAATTAATGGCGTATATTCTTGTGGCACACCAACATTGTAAACCAAATAAGGATTGATTAATGGTACAATGATAAAATGGCCAGTAATCAACAAAAAACTAAACAGCAAGGCCGTAATTTGGGCTTGGTTGCTAAAAATATCATAGAAATTCGATATGCGCTCTTTCAGCTTTATCGGATTCAACAAATGAGCATTGACATTGGGTACAAATCGAAACAAAAACGGCAATAATAACAGCCCAAAAGTAGCCACCACTAAAAACGGATAATGCCAATCGTATTTGTTGGCCAAAAACAAGCCAAAAGGCACTCCTATTACAGAGGCCAAGGCAAATCCACCCATCAACATACCCATAGCTCTACCTCGGCGCTCATACGGAATAACATCGGCAATAATACTTAGAATTTGTGCGCTAATTAAACCCCCAAACAATCCGGTCAAAATTCTGGCTAAAATCATCGAATAGGTTCCAAAAGCAAATGCACAAGCAAAAGTTCCGATTAAAAAGCCGGAATAGCCAAAGAGTAAGAGTTTTTTTCGGTCGAATTTGTCAGCAAAGAAAATGGCAAAAAAACTACTCACAAAAGCAGTCAAAGAATAACTCGAAACTATAATAGAAAACTCAGAAGTAGTCAAATTCCATTTGGGCATCAAAATATTTCCCAAAGGCATCATTATCATAAAATCGAGTATATGCGTAAAATTGAGCAATGCCATGAGCACTACCAAAATAACTTCATTTCTTTTCAAAGCAATAAATTTTAATTGTGATGCAAATTACAAATTGAAAATTTCCTTTTTCTTAATAAAGAATTAATTAATTACATTAGTAGCATAAATAAAACTATCATACCCTATGTTTAATTGGCAACCTCACACCCTAAAAAACGAGCTTATTAAACTAACTCCGCTACAGGAAATTGATTTCGAGGAATTGTATGCTGTAGCTTCCGATCCTTTGGTTTGGGAACAACACCCAAATAAGTTTCGATACCAGCGCGATGTTTTTCTGAATTATTTTGAAGGCGCAATGTTATCTAGAGCTGCTTTTTTAATTCGGGATGCTAACACCAACGAAGTAGTTGGCTGCAGTCGCTACTATGATTATAATGAAAGTGAAAATTCAGTAATAATCGGCTACACTTTTATCGGGCGAAAATTTTGGAGCAACGGTTACAATAAAACCTTGAAAAAAATCATGCTCGATTATGAGTTTCAACAGGTTGACAAAGTATATTTCCAGATAGGCGCGTTTAATCTTCGTTCCCAAAAAGCCATTGAAAAAATCGGTGCTATTAAAGTAGATGAATTTGAAGTTGAGTATTATGGCGAAGACAGTAAATTAAATTTTGTTTATTTAATCCAAAAAAGCTAATGCAAAAAACCGCTTTCTCCATCTACGACGCTTCGGCTGGTTCGGGCAAAACTTATACTTTGGTCAAAGAATATTTGAAAATTATACTCTTGTCTAAAAAACCCGATGCCTATCGCAATATTCTCGCCATTACGTTTACCAACAAAGCCGTACACGAAATGAAAAGCCGTGTGGTAGAAAGTTTATCGGAGTTTGCCAAAGAAAATCCATCCGAGAAAGCATTACAACTGATGCAAAATATTCAGGCAGAAACCGGATTGTCATTGGCCACAATTACCGAAAAAGCCAAAAGCATCATCAAAAACCTCATTCACAATTACGCTTCATTCGACATTTCGACCATTGATAAATTTACCCACAAAGTCATTCGCGCTTTTGCCCACGATTTGAATTTGCCGATTACCTTTGAAGTTTCGCTCGATACCGAAAATTTGCTGACCGAAGCCGTTGATGCGATTATCGCCGAAGCAGGAAATGATGAAGTCTTAACCAACTTGTTGGTCGATTTCACGATGGAAAAAACCGATGACGACAAATCTTGGGATATTTCACGGGAAATTATGGATACCGGAAAATTGATTCTCAACGAAAACAACCGCGAAGAAATCACCCATTTCCAAAACAAAACCATCACCGAGTTTATTGAAATCAAAAACAAACTGACAGAACTTTGTGAGCAATTAGAAACCAAGACCATTGAATTGGCAACAGAAGCTTTGCTATTAATCGAAAAAAATGGAATCGATATTAAATCGTTTTCAGCCGGACATTTCCCGAATCATTTAAACAATATCAAAGACAAAAAATTTAATCCTGCCAATAAAACCTATCACGAATTTGAGGATATTAAAATCAATAAAACGGCTTCAGACAAGGCCATTATTGAAAACATCATTCCTAATTTACTCGAAATCCTGGCTTCGATATACGCAACATTTGAAAAGAAAAATTTCTACGAGGCATTTCTCAAAAACATCACGCCACTTTCTTTACTGAATACGGTGAGTAACGAATTGGGCAAAATACAAAAAGAGCAAAACATCCTTTCGATAGCCGAGTTTAATAAATTAATCAACGAGCAAATCCAAAACCAACCTGCGCCTTTTATTTACGAACGTTTGGGTGAAAAATACCGCAATTTCTTCATCGACGAGTTCCAAGACACCTCAGAAATGCAATGGCAGAATTTAATTCCGCTGATTGACAATGCGCTTTCGAGCGAAGACTTGAACGGTGAACAAGGTTCGCTGATGATTGTAGGCGATCCGAAACAGTCGATTTACCGTTGGCGTGGCGGAAAAGCCGAGCAATTTATCGAACTCAGTAAAGACAAAAATCCGTTTGTCAATCCGGATAAACGGTTATTTTCTTTGGGAACCAATTGGAGAAGTTATTCCGAAATCATTGATTTCAACAACAAAATCTTTGGTTTTTTATCCAATGAATTTGCGCACGAAGATTACAAAGATTTGTACCAAAACCACAGCCATCAAAAATTCAATACCAAAACCGGCGGTTATGTGAATATTGCTTTTGTGCCAAAAATAGAAAAGGAAGTTTTTGGCGAAGAAGAAAATCCGGAGAAAAACGAATTGTATTTACAAGCCACTTTAGCCACAATAGAAAAGGTAAAGCAAAACGGTTTCCGCTACAAAGACATCGTTATCCTAACCCGAAAAAAGGCCCACGGAACCGAAGTTGCAAATTATTTAACCGAAAACGGGATTCCGATATTGTCTTCGGAAAGTTTGTTGCTCGGCGCTTCTTCTGAAGTACAAGGTGTGATTCACATTTTGCGCTATCTGAAAAACAGTAACGATTTGCAATCCAAAGCAAACTTCCTTTATTATTTGGCTTCGCAACAAGAGAAATTACCAACCCACGATTTCATTGCACAAGGCATGGGACAAAAATCGGAAAGTGATTTCCAACAATGGCTGACGACTTTCAAAATCGATTTTTCGTTCCAAAACATCCGTAAAAAATCACTTTACGAGGCCACAGAAATTATCATTGCCAAAGTCATTCCGATGGACAAACGCAATGCTTACATTCAATTTTTCCTGGATTTGATTTTGGAGCACGATTTAAAAAAGCAAGCCGGCATTTCGGATTTTCTTTCGTATTGGGACAACAATTCGGAGAAACTCAGCATTCCTTCACCCGAAGGCAACGATGCGGTTCGCATTATGACCATTCACAAATCAAAAGGTTTAGAGTTTCCGGTGGTGATTTTTCCTTTTGCCGAAGAAGATTACAATAAAGGACCGAGAGAAAAAATGTGGCTCAACGCCGATGAAGAGATTACCGGTTTACCCAAAGCTTTAGTAGATAAAAGCAGTAAAGTAGAAGGTTATGGCGAAGAAGCCAATGTGGTGTACCAACAAAAAAAACAAGAAGAACTGCTCGACAACATCAACGTATTGTATGTGGCTTTAACGCGTGCCGAAGAACAATTGTATATTATTTCGGGCATGCAAACCCCAAGCAAAACTTCGGGAGAATACCCAAATAACATGGCGACTTTTTTCATCAAGTTTTTAGGGAATGATTTTGACGAAAGCAAATTCGAATACCAATTTGGCAAAGCCGAAAAACTATCCAAAACCAAAGACATTGTTGACGAAACAGAAACCATTCCGCAATTGGCAGCCACTTTGAACCCGAAAAACATCAAAATTGCCCAAAAAGAAAGTCTGATGTGGAATACGCAACAGCAAAAAGCCATTGAGTTTGGAAATATTTTGCACGAAATTTTATCTTTTGTCAAAACCAAAGACGATATTGATTTGGCCCTAACCAAAGCCATCGAAAACGGTTTGATAGTTGCTTCGCAAAGAGAAGAAGTAGAACAAACGATTCAACAAGTCGTCAACCATTCTGATTTGCAATCCTATTTCGCTATGGGCAACAAAATCTTAAACGAAAAAACCATCATTCAAAAAGAAGGCAACTTGGTAAAGCCCGACAGAATGGTCCTCAACACCAATCAAGAAATCTATTTGCTCGATTATAAAACCGGTGCACACCAACCCAAATACACCACGCAATTAGAGAATTACCAAAACGCAATTGAAAAAATGGGTTTTAAAGTGACTAAAAAAGCATTGGTTTACATTGGAGAAAGTTTGGAAATAGTAAATTTGTAAACTCTAAAAAAGGGAAAAGGGAAAAGGGAAAAGGGAAAAGGGAAAAGGGAAAAGGGAAAAGGGAAAAGGGAAAAGGGAAAAGGCTCAGACAAACACTAAACTACCATAAACAACATGTACGGAAAAATTCAACAACACCTACAAAACGAATTGAATACCATTGAACAAAACGGTATTTTTAAAAGAGAACGCATCATCACTTCGCCTCAAGGTGCGGAAATTACTGTAAACGGCAAAACAGTTTTAAACTTTTGTGCCAATAATTATCTGGGGTTATCTTCCCATCCTGAAGTGATTCAAGCCGCCAAAGACGCTTTAGATTCTCATGGTTTCGGAATGTCATCCGTGCGTTTCATATGCGGAACTCAGGATATTCACAAAACTTTAGAAAAAAAGATAGCCGATTTCTACGGCACAGAAGATACGATTCTGTATGCGGCCGCTTTTGATGCTAACGGTGGCGTTTTTGAACCATTGTTAGGGGAAGAAGATTGTATTATTTCTGATAGTTTGAACCACGCTTCAATTATTGACGGTGTTCGTTTGTGTAAAGCGGCACGTTACCGTTATGAAAATTCCAATATGGAAGATTTAGAAACCCAATTGAAAAAAGCAGTTGAAGCCGGACATCGTTTCAAATTAATCGTAACCGATGGTGTTTTTTCTATGGATGGTTTGGTAGCACCATTAGACAAAATTTGTGACTTGGCCGACCAATATGATGCTTTGGTAATGGTTGACGAATGCCATGCTGCAGGTTTCATCGGCGCAACCGGAAAAGGAACTTTGGAAGCCAAAGGCGTAATGGGCAGAGTGGATATCATCACCGGAACTTTAGGAAAAGCTTTAGGCGGCGCTATGGGCGGTTATACAACAGCCAAAAAAGAAGTGATTGAGATCTTACGCCAACGTTCTCGTCCTTATTTGTTTTCTAACTCATTGGCACCGGCTATTGTTGGCGCTTCTATTAAGGTTTTTGAACTTCTGGAAAAAGACACAACCCTTAGAGATAAATTAGAATGGAACACCAATTACTTCAAAGAAGGGATGAAAAAAGCTGGTTTAGACATCATTGACGGCGATTCAGCAATTGTGCCTGTAATGCTTTATGATGCCAAATTATCTCAAGTCATGGCAGACGAGTTGTTAAAAAAAGGTATTTATGTGATTGGATTCTTTTTCCCAGTTGTTCCCAGAGACAAAGCAAGAATTCGAGTTCAATTGTCTGCAGCCCATACCAAAGAGCATCTTGACCAGGCCATTAAAGCGTTTGAGGAAGTTGGAAAAATGTTAAATGTTATATGATTATCATTGGAATTCAAAAATTTATTCAAATCATTACATAATTTCTATATTTTGACAATAAGATTTTGATATTATGTTAATACGTATTACTTTTGCTCTATTATAATTATTATAATCTAATCAAATTAAGTATGAAACATCTTAACAAATTATTCGTTGCTATGCTAATGTTAGCTGGTTTAAGCTCTCAGGCTCAAGACAGCAACAATCCTTGGGCAATATCGTTTGGGGTTAACGCAGTAGACACTAGAGTAAGTGCTGCATCTAAATTAGAAGACCAGTTCTCACAGTATTTTAATGCAAAAGACAATTGGAATTTACTTCCTGCTGTATCTTTTGTTAGCTTAACTAAACACGTTGGTGGTAATTTCTCTTTCGGAGTTACAGGTTCAATTAACAAAATTACTAATTATGTATTGCCAAGAGTTGAAGACGGACCATATCCAGTAGTCAATCCAGGTGATTTAAGTTATTATGCTGTTGATGGAGTTATCAACTACAGCTTGATGAGCTTAATCAAATCTAAAAAAATTGACCCTTCAATTAACTTTGGTGGTGGTTATACTTGGTTAGGTGATGACGCTAGTGCAGGTACTGTTAATGCAGGTTTAGGATTAACATATTGGTTTAGTGAAACAGTAGGTTTATCTTACCGTACTACATACAAACATTCTTTCGAAGATGTGCGTGAAGATATGCCATCTCACACCCAACACTTTGCTGGTATTACTTTCAAATTTGGAGGTTCTGACAAAGACGGTGACGGAATTTATGATAAAGACGATGCTTGTCCAGAAGAAGCTGGTTTAAAACAATTCAATGGTTGTCCTGATAGTGACGGTGACGGAATTGAAAACAGTAAAGATGCTTGTCCTGAAATCGCTGGTTTAGCTGAATTCCAAGGATGTGTTGATACTGATGGAGACGGAATTTCTGACAATGTTGATGCTTGTCCTGAAGTAGCTGGATTAAAAGCTTTTGGTGGTTGTCCTGATACTGACGGTGACGGAATCCAAGATAAAGAAGACAAATGTAAAGACGTTAAAGGTCCAAAAGAAAACGGTGGTTGTCCTTGGCCAGATAGAGATAGCGACAAAGTATTAGACAAAGATGACAGATGTCCGGATGTAGCTGGTACTGCGGCAAACAATGGTTGTCCAGAAGTTACTGAAGAAGCTATCAAAAAATTGAATGACTATGCTAAAACTATCTTATTTGATAGCGGTAAAGCTTCATTCCAACAACAAACTTACCCAGTATTACAAGCAATTGTAGCTATCTTGAAAGAGTATCCAAACTCTAACTTCTCAATCGAAGGTCATACTGATAGCGATGGTAAAGACACTACTAACCAATCTTTATCTGAAACAA
>JBDLVY010000060.1:0-10480 GCA_039804545.1 Bacteroidota bacterium
ATCATTTCTGAATTTTTTTTTGCAAAAATAAGGAATTTAAATCATTTTCCTTGTCAAATAATCCTGAAGCAAAATCGTGGCCGCAATGTCATCTACCAAACCTTTATTTTGTCTTTGCTTCTTTGATAGTCCACTGTCAATCATCGTTTGGAAAGCCATTTTGGAAGTAAAACGCTCGTCTACTCTTTCCATTTTCATTTCGGGGAAAGCCTTAGCAAAAGCCGTTACAAACTTCTCGATGATTGGCGTACTTTCTGAAGGCTGGCCATTCATTTGCTTGGGCTCGCCTATCAATACTTTAACGACATTCTCTCGGGAAAAATAAGCTGTAAGAAAAGCAATTGCCGTTTCAGAAGGAATGGTCGTTAACCCCGACGCGATAATTTGCAACTCATCTGTCACAGCAATTCCGGTACGTTTCATTCCATAATCGATGGCTAGAATTCTTGGCATCCTTTATTAATTTATGGGTTCAAAGGTAGCCAAAATTGTATTTTTCCCCTTGTGAAGTTTGAGAATATTGTCTTTAATGGCATATCGGTCTGTTTCTTCGAGTGCTTTTGAAAAACGGGTTTCCAAATCCATATTAGGACAAGCCATTCTGGTCATGGTCACATTGGAAAATGACAAACCAAAAGCCGATGGCATCACATAACTTCCCATTATTGAATTGCAGCCGGTATAAGCACTGTATTTACCGTCTTTAGAATTCAATTTCAAAAAATAATCTTTCTTTCCTTTTTGGGTGACCACTTTTCCGTTTAAAGTGATTAATTTCCATTTGGTTTCAGCCAAAGTGGCTTTACCAATAGCAGGATTTACTTTCTTGATTACTGTTTGGGCTTCAATCCTATTGTTTAAATCCACTGTTTTCTTTTCTTTCGGTGCGGTTTCAATTTCGGCATTAGTAGTTGGCTGTTTGGCCAAAATATAAGCTGTTGCTAAATCACCGTTGATTTTTTTTCCCGACATGTCCAATTGCGTCAAAGTATTTTCACCCACAAAATATTGATTTGGGCCATTTTTAACACCATCTAAAACAATAGTATTGCCTGCTGCGTTCCAAGAAAAAGTGCCTTTTTGTTCAAATACTTTTTCGCCTTTGCCTTGGTATTGGGTCTTAATGTTAAAAGTATTGTTTTCATTGATACAGATAGTCGTTTCCAAACCTTCACAATCAGCACAAGGCAAAATCCCTTTGTAAACTCCGATGAAATCTAATGAATTTTTGGCATTGTGCGCCGCAATATTATTCAAAGAATCAACCTTTGCAATAGAATCTTTTGACGAAATAGCGCTATCAGCAGTCTGTTTTTGACAGCTTATAAAAAAGCTTAACAACAAAGAGTAAAGTAAAAGTTTTGCCTTCATAAGTAAAGATTCAGTAAATTACATTGGTCAAGACAAACTTACTTATTCTACCAACTAGTAATAGGAATTTAACATTTTTTTGATACAATAGTCAAAGTAATAAATGCTTGGCACTTTCTAAAAATGAAACTATCTTTGTTCACTCAAGACCGAAGGTCGAATTGTTACGAAATAAAAATTTACAAATCATGACAACACTACAAAATACTATTGAGAAGGCTTGGGACAACCGCGCTTTACTGCAAGAAGAAACGACTACAAATGCCATCAGAGAAGTGATTGCTTTATTAGACGCCGGAACTTTACGTGTGGCCGAACCAATTGACAACGGCTGGCAAGTAAACGAATGGGTAAAAAAAGCGGTAGTGATGTATTTCCCTATCCAAAAAATGGAAACCTGGGAAGCTGGAATTTTTGAATACCACGACAAAATGTTGTTAAAAACCGGTTATGCCGAAAAAGGTATCCGCGTTGTACCACCAGCAACTGCTCGTTATGGTGCTTATATTTCAAAAGGAGTAATCTTAATGCCAAGTTATGTAAACATCGGCGCTTATGTTGATGAAGGAACTATGGTAGACACATGGGCAACCGTTGGTAGTTGTGCCCAAATAGGGAAAGACGTTCACCTTTCCGGCGGTGTTGGTATTGGTGGCGTATTAGAACCGTTACAAGCTGCGCCGGTAATCATTGAAGATGGTGCTTTTATTGGCTCTAGATGTATCGTTGTAGAAGGCGTTCACGTGGGCAAAGAAGCGGTACTTGGTGCCAATGTTTGTTTAACCGCTTCTACCAAAATTATCGACGTAACCGGAAGCGAACCGATTGAATACAAAGGATTTGTACCTGCGCGTTCGGTAGTCATTCCGGGAAGTTATACCAAATCTTTTGCCGCAGGTGATTACCAAGTGCCATGTGCTTTAATCATTGGAAGCCGTAAACCTTCAACCGATTTAAAAACCTCTCTAAACAATGCGTTAAGAGAATACGATGTTGCGGTTTAAACACTTCGCACTTCTAACTTCTAACCTCTAACTTTACAATGAAAGTACTGGTAATTCAAATCAAAATGATTGGCGATGTGTTGGCCAGTACTGTCATTTGTGAAACTATCAAAAGAAACCATCCCGAGGCCGAAGTACATTACCTCATTCAGAAAAACACTTTTGCAGTAGTGGATAACAATCCGTTTATTGACAAGGTGATTTTCTTTGAACCCGAAGAACACAAAGGATTCCTTAATCTTTATCAATTCGGGAAAGAATTGAAAAAAGAAGGTTACGACACCATAATCGATGCGTATTGCAAATGGGATAGTATTTTGCCAGCCTATTTTTCGGGGGCTAAAACAATTGTTGGGCATTACAAATGGTACACCACTTTTTTCTATACCAAAACCGTAGTACCCGATGCCGATTGCAATGCGACAGCCAATGCTTATCGATTATTGCTATCCAAAACTGCTTTGGGCAAAGATGTAATGATGATTTATCCGCAGATTCATTTGAGCTTAGAAGAAATTGAAAAAGCTAAAGCTGACATCAAAGCCAATTGCGACCCTTCCAAACCCATCTTTATGATTGGGATTTTAGGCAGCGGAAAGAATAAAAGTCTGCCACCAAAATACATGGCAGAAACTTTGGACATCATTGCCAATACCAAAGACGTTCAAATGCTTTTCAATTATATGCCAAATCAGTTGGAAGAAGTGAAAGCCATTTATGATTTGTGTGCCAAAGAAACTCAGGACAAAATCAACTTGACTTTTTATGCCAAAAGTTTAAGAGATTTTATCGCACTTCAATCCCAATGTGATGCTTTAATCGGAAATGAAGGTGGTGCTACGAATATGGCAAAAGCATTAGACATTCCAACCTTCACCATTTACGCACCTTGGATTAACCGAACTTCATGGAATATTAAAGAAGAAACCGGTTTCTACGACATTGTTCACCTTAGCGATTATGAACCGGAATTGTACCAAAAACACGCCAAAAACTACAAAGCATTGGCCTTCGAATGGTACCAAAAATTAAAACCAGAATTGTTTGCGGAAAAGCTGAAACAGTTTGTGATTCGAATTACGAAGTAAACTTATCCAAATACCATTGCACTTGTTGCTCCAACCCTTTTTTGAAAGTGACTTTAGGTTCGTAACCCAATAATTTTCGGGCTTTATCAATGACCGCAGAAGTTTTTTCCTGATCGCCTTTACGCGCCGGTTTGTGGTCGATAATCAATTGTTTGTTCATGATTTCTTCCACCAAATTAATTCCTTCTTGCGTAGTATGAACTTCGTCAGTTCCTAAATTGATGATTTCTCCATTGACAATATTTTCTTTGCCAATAATAGCAGATAAACCATCTACTATATCGCCCACAAAAGTAAAACTTCTTTCGTGCTTTACACTACCTTCAAAAAGAGGAAAAGGCTTATTGGCATGAAGATTTTCTATCAGTTTGGTATACAATTTTTCCGGACGTTCTCTTGGTCCGTAAACAGAATATAGTCTTATTGAGCAAGCATTCATTTTACCCAAACGCTGTAAGCCTAAAACCAATTGTTCGGCGGCTAACTTTGTACTTCCGTAAAAAGAAATCGGTTTGGCCGGAACATTTTCATCTACATTGGCCACCAATCCATAAACAGAAGAAGTCGCAATATTGATAAAGGATTTTAAATTGGGATTGTATTGTAAAACCGCATCAAGTAAACTTTGCGTGGCAAAAATATTATTGGTCACATAATCACTTAAAGGCGTTTCCGAAGAAATTCCAGGTTGCGCAGCTAAGTGATAGATATAGTCATAAGGGGTTGAAAAAACCGAAGTCAAATTGGCATTCAAATCAATTTCGAAAACCTCGATGCCTTTGGCTTTCAAATCGGAAGCATTTAAACGTTTTAGCGCCGGACTGTAATAATCATTAAAATTATCCAAACCAACTACTTCATGACCTAAGTTTTGTAGTTTTTCACAAAGATGTGATGCAATAAAACCTGCTGCTCCGGTGACTAATATCCTCATGAACTACACTTTATCTTTTTTGATACCAAAAGGTGTCCAAACTATTTTTTTGTCTTTTACTTCTTTTCGAATCGCCAAGTTGGCCGCCAAAGATTCGGGTGTTTTATATCCTCTTGGGTGATCCAAATGTAAAACTATGGCCTTGTGTCGAATTTGTTTTCCTTTGATACCGTTGTTTTCCAAACGTTCCCCAAATTCTCTATCCGGACCGCCGTATTTCATTCGTTCATCATAACCGTTAATGGCAATCATGTCTTCTCTGAATCCTGAAGAATTACAGTTGTTGAATGAAGCATTGGTGGGTGAAAAGAAATCTAAAATATTCGCTGACAAATCAGAAGCTCCGATTTTCAGTTTGTTAGAAAGGTTCAATTTATCAATGCTCTTCAGCCATTTTAAATTGAAACAGCTACCCGAGATGATATCTTCTTTGGAAATTTCTGAACTCAGTTTCATCGATAATTTACAGTAACCACCGGAAAGGAATCTTCCTTTCTCTGCATATTTAGCATGAATTTCAACAAAATCTTTTCTTGGAATACAATCGCCATCAGTCATTAAAATGTACTCATGAGTTGCTTCCATAATCGCTACATTCAGGATTTCCTGGCGGCGATATCCCAAATCCTCGTGCCACAAATGACGCACCGGAACCGGATAATTTTTGGCATAACTATCAATCAATTCCTTGGTAGAAGGTCTTGATCCATCGTCGGCAATAATCAATTCAAAATCTTTGTAAGTCTGAACGCTGTAGCCAATCAATACTTTTTCTAACCATTCTTCGGCATTGTAAGTACTAACGATAACTGATATTTTCATAAGAGGATAATTATGGTGCAAAGGTAATTATATTTTCAATTTATCAATCCCATTCTCAATTCGGATTATATGATGCTTTTTATTAAAGCGGCGAATTTCCATATTGTGCCTGATTTTCTCTTCATTGGCATAACCTCGGGCGTGGTCTAAATGTAGGCAAATCGCGCTATACCGAATCTGTTTAGACAACATACCGTTATTGAACATGCGTTCGCCTAATTCTCTATCCATGCCGCCATAATCCATTTCTTCATTAAAACCATTGACGGCTAAAATATCTTGCTTGTAACCCGACGAATTGTGTCCGTTCCACGAGCGTTTCGTTGGTGTAAGCCAATTCATAAAAGCCGCAATATATTTATTATGTGTAAGTTTAGACAGTTTAAAATTGGCTTTCAAACCTTGCTTTAGTAACCAAGATATCTCAAAACATTTTTGGCTCAAAATATCATCCTCAGAAATCGCCTCAGAAATACCCATTGGCAACTTAAAATAACCGCCGGAAAGAAAATAACCTTCCTGCTTTTCTTTGACATGAACTGCTACATAATCCTGACGCGGAATACAATCGCCATCGGTAAAAAGCAAATAATCGGAGTTGGATTTTAAGATGGCTTTATTTAGAATTCTCGACTTCCGAAAACCTTTATCTTCGTGCCATACGTGAACAATCGGGTATTTAAATTCTCCTTGGAAAGCCGCAATAACATCAGCTGTTTTGGGAGTCGAACCATCATCAGCTATAACCACTTCGAAGTCTTTTTCTGTTTGAACCGTGAAGCCCAAAAGTACTTTGCGCAACCATTCCTCCGAATTGTAAGTGGTGATAATAACTGATAATTTCATGTAAATATAAAAATGGAAATTACAATTTTTCAGGCAACCTCCATTGGTTTTTCTTGTTATTTTTTTGAGTAATAATATTCGTAAAAGTAACCATTTGGCTTTTAGACTCAAACAAATTGATTATTTTTACCAAAATTTATTCGACACATGTCTCTATCCGATTTTCTTTTAAACAAATTATCCCATTTCAACCGCTCGGCTCGTAAAAAAGAAGTAATCAATCGAATTCTTAAAAATCCCACTCAGGAAAATCTCGATGTAATCAACTTACACCGTTATGACCCAACGAATATTGGCGATTATTATTGTGGCGTTCACCATTATTTTGACCAGTTAAAAGGCAAACACCTTGACATTTTTGATTACAAAAGAGACGAAGCTACAAGAGACAATTGGTTTGAAAAAATCACACAAAACTCTCTCATCATTGGCGGTGGCGGATTGCTAAACCGTGAGGGTTTTGATTTGCAAATGAAACTTTTCGAACAATTGGGCGATAAAGGAAAGAAAACCGTGCTTTGGGGTTTGGGACACAATGCCAAAGAAAAAAGTACTTACGGGAAAATCTCCAAATACAATGTGGATACTTCCAAATTTGGTTTGGTCGGCGTTCGC
Organism: Bacteroidota bacterium; assembly: GCA_039804545.1. Taxonomy (GTDB): domain Bacteria; phylum Bacteroidota; class Bacteroidia; order Flavobacteriales; family Flavobacteriaceae; genus Flavobacterium. Next base: position 6,681 of record JBDLVY010000060.1, read on the forward strand.
GATTATGGTATGAAAGAAGAATGGGTGCCTTGTGTGAGTTGTTTGCATCCCATTTTTGATGAAAAACACGAAGTGAAAAATGAAATCGGGATGATTTTCCACAAGAAAACATTGAATGATAAAAGTGTTTTGAAAAAATTCGAACAATTTCCTTCCACTGCCAACAACGCTGTTTTTGAAGATGTGGTGAAATTCATTGGCGAAACCGATACGATTTTGACCGACAGTTACCATGCAATGTATTGGTCGCTGATGTTAGGCAAAAAAGTCATGGTATTCCCAAATTCCTCTAAGTTTTACAATTTCAAATACCAACCGGTAATTTCCACTTTCTCTAACTTTGAGGCCGATTTGAAAAAAGTACAATCGTACTCGGGGGTTTTAGAAGACTGCCGGGAAACCAATTTGAAATTTGCCAACAAAGCTTTTGATTATTTAAACCTGTAAATATGTTCCATCACCTTTTAGTTACCCGTTTCAACCTCAGAAATCCGGAATGGGACGTAACCAAAAACAATGAAAAACTGCTCACCGACGATTGGATGGAGGAACGCATGTGGTTTTTCGAGAACTTCTGTTTTCCGGGTATTGCAGCACAGACCAATCAAAATTTTGAATGGTTGCTCTATTTTGACATCACTACACCCGAAAAATACAAAAACAGAATGACGGAGTTGATTCAAAACCAGCCCAATTTCAAAGTGTTTTACATTGATGGCATGCCACAGTTTTATGACGAGTTGAAAAAATACATCAGCGCAATTCCAAATAAAAAACCATATCTAATCACGTCGCGTATTGACAATGATGATGCCGTACATAAAGATTTTATCAACGAAGTTCAGTTGCAATTTGAACAACAAGAGTATTTGGTTTTAGACATTATTAAAGGATATTCGTTGCAAATCAGACCAACGGTAATGTTGGGCAAAAAGGAACATATTTTCAATCCGTTTATGAGTTTGATTGAAAAAAATGACGACCCAAAAACCATTTGGTTTTACCACCACAACATGTGGAAAAAAGAAAACCGAATCAAGCAAGTAACACACAAACGCCTTTGGATAGCCGTGATTCATGAGAAAAACAAAGTCAATAATTTCAACGGTTATGACAATGTAAAATGGGACAAACTAAAATCCGATTTCATCCTTTCGGAAGAAGCCAATGAACTCATCAAAAACGAACTATTGCCCCACAGCAAATGGCTAAAATTAAGCTGGAAAAACAAAATAATTGTCAAGTATAAAGTCATCAGCAAGAGTTTTAAAAAATTCTTCGGTGTTTACAAATTCAAATAAACCATGAGCGACATCAACGCAGAAGTTCACAAAGCCTATGAAGTCATCCAAAATGGTGGCATCATCCTCTATCCTACTGATACGGTTTGGGGTATCGGTTGTGATGCAACCAATGCAGAAGCCATAAAAAAAATATACGCCCTTAAACAACGCGAGGAAACCAAAAGTATGATCGTGTTGATGAATGGTGAAAAAATGATGTATAACGTGTTCAAAGACATTCCGGAAGTGGCTTGGCAAATTTTGGATTTATCTGAAAAACCAACGACCTTAATCCTTGACAACCCTAGAAATGTGGCCGCTAACGTTATTGCAGATGACAAGACACTAGGCGTACGAATCGTCAAAGAACCCTTTTGTTTCAAATTAATGGAACGAATGAAGAAACCATTGGTTTCTACTTCAGCCAATATTTCGGGTATGTTTACGCCAAAATCTTTTAAAGAAATTAGCCCCGAAATTATAAATGGCGTAGACTATGTAGTAAATTTGCACCACGAAAAAAATAGCGATAAACCTTCAACGATTATCAAATTAACGAGTGATAGTCAGGTGAAAATCATTCGCAAATGATTTGATTTGAAAATTTGAAAATGAAATAATTTGAAAATTAATTATTGCATCTTCAAATCCCCAAATCTTCAAATCTTCAAATTAATGTATGAATTACAATAAAGCATTAGAAAATCCAATATTTAAAATCATCGCTCAAGCCAGTGAACAATTGGGATTGGAGAGCTACGTGATTGGTGGTTTTGTACGCGACTTTTTATTGGAACGCGATTTCAAAAAAGACATTGATATCGTAGCGATTGGTTCGGGCATTGATTTGGCACTTAAAGTGTCTCAATTGTTACCCCACAAACCCAAAGTACAAGTTTTCAAAAACTATGGTACAGCGATGTTGCGTTACAAAGAAATCGACATTGAATTTGTGGGCGCTAGAAAAGAAAGTTATACCCAAGATAGCCGAAATCCGGTAGTAGAAAACGGCACTTTGGAAGATGACCAAAACCGTCGCGATTTTACGATTAATGCCTTAGCTTTTTCTTTGAATCCTCATAATTATGGTGAATTGGTTGATCCATTCAATGGTTGGACCGATTTGAAAAACAAGCTCATCAAAACGCCTTTGAATCCGGATATTACTTATTCTGATGATCCGTTGCGCATGATGCGTGCCATTCGCTTTGCGACACAATTAAACTTTACCATTGAAGAAAAATCTTTGCAAGCCATCGCCGATAATAAAGACCGTATCAAAATCATTTCAGGCGAGCGAATTGTAGACGAGTTGAATAAAATTCTGGAAACCCCGAAACCTTCAATTGGATTTTTACATTTATACAAAACTGGCTTACTCGATATCATTTTACCCGAATTGTCTGCGCTCAACAACGTAGAAGAAATCGAAGGGCATACGCATAAAAACAACTTCTATCACACCTTGGAAGTCGTAGATAATATTTGTCCGAATACCGATGATGTTTGGTTGCGCTGGTCGGCTTTGTTGCACGATATTGGCAAAGCGCCAACTAAACGTTTTAACAAAAAACAAGGTTGGACCTTCCACGGACACGAATTTTTAGGAGGCAAAATGGTCAAGAAGATCTTTGAAAGATTGCACATGCCGCTGAACCAAAAAATGAAATTCGTTCAAAAAATGGTGATGCTGAGTTCACGCCCAATTGTATTATCGGAAGATATCGTAACTGATTCGGCCGTTCGTCGCTTGGTTTTTGATGCCGGAGAAGATGTCGATAATTTGATGACGTTGTGCGAAGCGGATATTACGACAAAGAATCCAACCAAATTCAAAAAATACCACAACAATTTTGACATCGTACGAAGAAAAATTATTGAGGTGGAAGAACGGGATCATGTGCGCAATTTCCAACCGCCTATTTCAGGTGAAGAAATCATGGAACTGTTCAACTTACAGCCTTCAAGAGAAATTGGCGTGTTAAAAGAAGCGGTAAAAGAAGCCATTCTGGAAGGAGATATCCCAAACGAATACCAAGCCGCATACGATTTTGTTTTGGCAAAAGCCGAAAAAATGGGGTTGAAAAAAGTAACATAAATTGGATTTAGATTAACTTTTGTTGAATGCCGAATTTAGCTTTCAATAGTTAATTTTGTAAAATATTTCAAAACAGTGAAAAAAGACAAATCAGTCATTTATTGGCTACTTTCCGGTTGTGTTTTAGTGTTTATAATGGTCGTAGTTGGCGGGATTACACGCTTAACAAATTCGGGTTTATCGATGACCGATTGGCATTTGGTAACCGATACTTTTCCACCGATGAGTGACGAGAAATGGCAAGAAGCTTTTGAGGCTTACAAACAATTTCCGGAGTACCAAAAAATTAATATTCACAATGATTTCCAACTATCAGATTATAAATTTATTTATTTCTGGGAATGGTTTCACCGATTTATTGGAAGAATCATTGGTTTGGTTTTCGTTATTCCATTTGTTTATTTTCTGATTAAGAAAAA
>JBDLVY010000061.1:0-9984 GCA_039804545.1 Bacteroidota bacterium
AAAATCGGTGTTCAAATAAACTGTAATGAAAATAGGATTGTATTTCGGAACGTTTAACCCTATTCATGTAGGGCATTTGATTATTGCCAATCATTTGGCTGAACATTCTGATTTGGAGCAAATTTGGATGGTCGTAACGCCACACAATCCGCTAAAGCAAAAGAATACCTTATTAGATGATTATCAGCGCTTGCATTTGGTCAGATTGGCCACAGAAGAGTATGACAAAATCAAACCTTCCGATATCGAATTCAAGTTGCCGAAACCAAATTATACCGTAAATACTTTGGCACATTTGTTAGAAAAATATCCACAACATGAGTTTTCTTTAATCATGGGCGAAGACAATTTAAAATCGTTTCATAAGTGGAAAAACTACGAGTATATTTTACAAAATCACGAAATATACATTTACCCAAGAGTTTCTGAAGGCGACGACAATTCAGAATTTGAAAATCATCCCAGAATCCACAAAATTGATGCTCCAATAGTTGAAATTTCGGCTACTTTTATTCGCGAGAATATCAAAAACAAAAAAAATATTCGTCCATTATTGCCTCACAACGTATGGGAATATGTGGATCACAACAATTTTTACAAAAAGTAAACTTAACATTCTTTTACCAATAGTTTGTTTGACCCTGTTGTACCTTTGTGTTACTAAATTAAATGACCATGTTAAACTTCGAATTATACAATCCTACCAATTATTTTTTTGGTAAAGGACAAACTCAAAAACTAACGACATTAGTACCCAAAGGAGCCAAAATTTTACTGGCTTACGGCGGTGGAAGTATCTTTAAAAATGATGTTTACGACCAAGTCAAAGCGGCTTTAACCGGATTTGAAATCATTGAATTTGGGGGCATTGAACCCAATCCGAGATTTGAAACTTTGATGAAAGCAGTGGAAATTGTTCGTGAGCAAAAAATTACTTTCATTTTAGCTGTTGGTGGCGGAAGCGTTATAGATGGTGTTAAGTTTATTTCCGGTGCGGTTCACTATGAAGGCAATCCGATTGAAATTTTAAAGAATAGGGTTTTATTTACTGATGTTACTAAAGTCATCCCATTTGGAACCGTCTTAACACTACCGGCAACAGGAAGTGAAATGAACTCAGGAGCTGTGGTTACCATAGAAGCTACTCAGGAAAAATTGGTTTTGGGCGGAAGTGCTTTGTTTCCGAAATTCTCCATTTGTGACCCGATGGTGATTGTTTCTTTGCCCAAAAGACAAATTCAAAACGGAGTTGTTGATGCCTTCACTCACGTAATGGAACAATATTTAACTTATCCTCATGATGCTTTGTTGCAAGACCGAATTGCAGAGAGCATCCTGCAAACATTAGTTGAAATCGGCCCAAGAGTTGTCGATAATCCGACAGATTATAAATTGGCTTCCAATTATATGTGGTGCGCCACGATGGCATTGAATGGTTTGATTCAAAAAGGAGTTCCTTCAGATTGGGCCACGCACATGATTGGGCACGAATTAACAGCTTTGTATGAAATAGATCATGCCAGAACTTTGGCGATTATTGGACCCAATTTATACCGTGTTTTATTTGAAACCAAAAAAGAAAAATTAGCGCAATACGGGGAAAGAGTATGGAATATTACCGGCAATTCAGTGGAAGACAAAGCTGAAAAAGCCATTGAAAAAACCGTTGAATTTTTCCATTCCATGGGGATGAAAACCAAGCTTTCGGAAAATACAGCCGATTATGAAAATACAGCCGATTTTATTGTCAATCGTTTTGAGGAAAGAGGTTGGAAAGCTCTGGGGGAAAAGCAAAATATTACCTTAGAAAAAGTAAAAGCGATTGTTGAAATGAGCTATTAAATAAAAAAAGCCTTCCAAACGGAAGGCTTTTAAACAAAGTTAAAGGTTTATAATTATCTAATCAATTCTTATTAATTCGAAGAACAGTCTGATTGACAAACGTCAAATGACATTCCCCAGTCGGATGGATGAAAGCGATCTCCTTCACCCCAAGCAACTTCTGATTGTACAACAACGCCGTTTTGCAAACGTTGTACTTCAGCATAAGCGGCAATCGTAAAACACTTAGGTAAACCGGCTCTCGGGAAAGAGTAAATAGCGATGTCGCTACCACCCTGGAAAGTTTCGCTTACAGGAAATAAAGCAGAATTTGCTGAACCATAGCGTGTAACAGGAATCATACTTTGATTACCTACAAATAAATGGGTTTCTCTTAAACGCCAACTAATACTAGCTTGGTATTCTACATATAAATTAGTGGCATCAAAATAGATTTTAATGTCACCTGCATCATACCTTTGACCGGCAATTAACTCTGTGTAAGTACACGGTGTTAAATCGCTGACATTGATACTGTTTGTAACCGGAGTATTCTGTCTAGCAGTTGATCCGGGATCTGAAATGGATTCTGATTCACATGAAGTTAGCACTAAGGTGAATACACCAAGAAATAGGGAAAGGAAATTTGTTTTCATAATACTTAGATTTGGGACTGCTAAACTATAAAACAATCTTTAAAACGCACAAAAAAGTCGATGAAACGCACAAATTAACAAATAAAATAAGTAAAATAATACAAAAATATCAATTTTCTATACCTTGTTTTAACAAGATTATGACTTAAGAATAAGCGCAATAGAGGTGAATTTGTAATCATTAGCTCATAAAAAAAATACTTATTAGGGTGTTTTTTAAAAAGTATCAGTTTTAGTTTAATGACCAAAACAATCTGATTGACACAAAAGGGATACCATTTGTGGCGTATTTCACTTCTGAGAAAGTTTCGTTCTCACAGGCCGAAAAAATAGCACAACAACCCCAAAAAAGGAAATGAGATTTAGATCATCATCATAATTAAGATATGGCTTAGACAATGCACTATTGTGTCTTTTAAAGCAAAGTAAAGATGATGAATTACTTAATAACCAAGCTTTTATAAGAATTACATCAAAAATAAATTACGATTCCTTCAAGCCTTACTGAATGGTTTTCCTTTTCTATTTTAAATGGTTCCGTTTTTTATCATTTAAAATTGAGTATTTTTGAATGATAAAAGTTACTATTCATGAATGATTCTCCAAAATTTGCAGTAATTGGTGGCGGAAGTTGGGCCACAGCCATTGCAAAAATGCTTTGTGTAAACCTTGACGAGATTGCTTGGTACATGAGAAGCCAATCTGCCATAGACCATTTAAAAACCGAAAGACACAATCCTAATTACTTGAGTTCAGTAGAGTTTGACATCAAGAAATTAAGACTCACCAACGATATTAACGAAGCCATTGCTTACGCAGATTATTTAATTTTTGCCATTCCATCCGCATTCCTTAGTAAGGAATTGGAGAAGCTCACCGTTGATTTAAAAGATAAAGTCATTTTCTCTGCCATCAAAGGAATTGTCCCAGAAACATTCTTAATCGTTGGAGAACATTTCCATAAAAATTTTGACATTCCTTACGACAATATCGGGGTTATCACTGGTCCGTGTCATGCCGAAGAAGTAGCTTTAGAAAGATTATCCTATTTGACTATCGCTTGCGCGGATGCTAAAAAAGCCAGAGTCGTGGCTAAGAATTTGAGCTGTCATTTTATTAAGACAAAAATCTCAGATGACATTATCGGAACCGAATATGCTGCCATGTTGAAAAACATTTATGCCATCGCTGCCGGAATTGCTCATGGTTTAGGTTATGGTGATAATTTTCAATCGGTAATAATGAGTAACGCCATTCGGGAGATGAAAAAGTTTATCCGCAAAGTGCATAAGATGAAACGTAATATCAATAACTCTGCTTATTTGGGCGATTTATTGGTAACAGGCTATTCAGTCTTTTCCAGAAATCGAATGTTTGGAAACATGATTGGAAAAGGCTACACTGTTCAAGCCGCTCAAATGGAAATGAGTATGGTTGCCGAAGGTTATTATGCGGTAAAAAGCGCCTACAAACTCAACCAAGAATACAAAGCCAAAACCCCAATTATTGATGCGGTTTATGAGATTTTATATGAAGGAAAGGATGCCAAAAAAGTATTTAAAAAACTAACCGAAAAATTAGATTAAGATGAGTGAAAGATGGAAATACCAATTGAAAAGTGGCGGACTATGGGGTGTATTTATGATTGTGTTTATGACTTTATTTGACATCAAAGAAAAACCGTTCACCGAACAAATTCACTCCAATAGTTTTTATTTTAGAGTTTTTGTTTATTTGGTTGTTGGGATTTTTGTTTTGGGTTATTTTAATTGGAAGGCAAAGATTAAAAGAGAAAATAATTCTTGATTTATTTTACCATAACGCCATTCACAAATAATATCGGGACTTCTTCTGTTGCACGTTCGTTTATCATGTTTTTACGGAAGGTAAATTTCTTATCGTACAAAGTATTGCCAATAAAATAGGTAATCATAAACTCGTTGTTGAGTTCCAAAACACTCTTTTCAACCATTTCTATTTTTACAGCAGAAACCGAAGGCACTTGCATAAATGCGTGGCGTAGGAGCGATGTTTTTTTCATTTCCCCATTAATGGTACCAAAAGCTTTAGAAACTACCATTACAGAGTCTAAATCGAAGTCAGAATCATTGATGAGATATACATACCAAACATTTTCCATAAAGTCATCACTCCATTCTTGCACAGCAGCTAGGAATACGTTTTCAACTTTTGGGATGGTAATGTCTTTTTTCATTAGAAGGGAAAAGGGATTAGTAAAAAGGGATAAGAAATTTAACTTTTGCCTATTCCCTTATCCCTTTTTACTTTATTTATATACTCGACTTAAACTGTTCCAAGAAACGAACGTCATTTTCATAAAACATTCTGATGTCGCCAATTTGGTATAACAACATAGCAATACGCTCAATTCCCATACCGAAAGCAAAACCATTGTATTCTTCCGGGTTGATGCCGCAGTTTTTCAAAACATTGGGATCGACCATTCCGCAGCCCATGATTTCTAACCAACCGGTTCCTTTGGTGATGCGGTAATCGGTTTCGGTTTTTAAACCCCAATAAATGTCTACTTCAGCACTTGGCTCAGTGAATGGGAAATAACTCGGTCTCAAACGAATTTTTGACTTTCCAAACATTTCTTTGGTAAAATATAAAAGCGTTTGCTTTAAGTCGGCAAACGAAACATCTTTATCAATATACAAACCTTCCACTTGGTGGAAAATACAGTGCGAACGTGATGAAACGGCTTCATTTCTGAAAACTCTTCCAGGCGAAATCGTACGAATTGGCGGTTTGTTGTTTTCCATATAACGCACCTGAACCGATGAAGTGTGTGTTCTTAACAACACGTCCGGATTGGTTTGTATGAAAAAGGTGTCTTGCATGTCTCTTGCCGGATGGTATTCCGGAAGATTCAAGGCCGTAAAGTTGTGCCAATCGTCTTCAATTTCCGGACCTTCAGAAACATTGAATCCAATGGTGGAGAAAATATCGATGATTTGGTTTTTTACAATGGATATCGGATGACGTGAACCAATGGTAATCGGCTCTGCCGGACGCGTTAAATCGCCATAAAAACCTTTGACTTCTTCTTTGCTTTCCAGTTCATCTTGAATGGTTTTTACACGCTCTTCAGCAACCGCTTTCAAGGTATTAATTACTTGACCGAAGTCTTTTTTCTGGTCGTTCGGGATATTTTTGAATTCGGTGAAAAGCTCTTTTAAAAGTCCTTTACTCCCTAAATATTTGATGCGGAAATTTTCTAAAGCTTCCTTGTTTTTGGTATTGAAGGCTTTAGCTTCTTCTATATGTTCTTTAATCTTGTCTATCATGGTCAATTTGTAAAGCTGCAAATTTATGGATTTGTTGCGAGTTTAGGGTTTTGAGTTTCAAGTTTTTTCAACTAATCAATCACTTCTCGTTCTAAAAAGTAGTTCACAATGGCTTCTTTCATCAAAACCGATTGCTCTCCGGCTTTTAACGGCGGCAATTCTTCTTTAACTTTATAATGCGGCCAGCCTTCTTTATCTATATAGTCAAATTCGTAGTAACCATAAGGCTCGAGCAAACGACAAATGGCGATATGCATCAAGTTGAGCTTTTCGTCTTTTTTGAAAGTTTGGTGCACTTTTCCAAGTTCTTGTACTCCGATTAAGTATATAATGGCATCCAGGTCGAGCATTTCTCCTTCAGCAAACTGATTGGAAAGTATTTGCACGACTTTGTCCCAGCGGTTTTTTAATTGTTCGTCTCTTGACATAATTTAGATAAAAGAAAAAAGAAGCAAGAGAAAAGTCATCAAGCTTCTTGATTTGAATTTCGGCAAAGATAATGATACTGAACAGTAATTACCGACCACTGACCACTATTTAATCTCCTTGAGCGCGCTATCTTCTATCCAACCGATGGTTTCATCGGTAAGTTCAACTTTTTTCCAGTTGGCGATGCTTTCTAAGATAAAGACTTTTGTTCCTTCGTGTAATATGGTCGCATCTGGGCTACTTACTTTCGGTTCGTTTTTTAAAGCCGTAGTTTCGCTAAAAATGATGGCCGGTTTTTCCTGCTCCATTCGGCTTCTTTCATAAAATCCGGAAGCAGTGGCAAGGCCAATTCCAAGCAACCAAACAAACATGCTAAAGAAGAAAATACGTTTTAAGGAGGTTTTTTGTGAAAAATAATATCCGGCAAAAAAGGCTAAAAATAAGAATGCGAAAGACACAGCAAGCCAAGCCCAAGTATCATAATTGTATTTGGAAGTAAAATCGGAAACTAGTTTTTGGAACCCAACTTTTGGAATGACTTTTATGTCATCAATGGTCATTTTTCGCGCGAAGTCTAAGTTGGTTTTGATTTCCTCGTCATTCGGATTTAATAACAAAGCTTTTTCGTAGTTGTAAATCGCCGGTGCGACTTGGTGCAATTTGTAGTAAGCATTACCCAGATTAAAATATACTTCAGCCGATTCTTTACGCGATTCGAGGATGCTTTCAAAACTTTTAATAGCCGCTTGGTAATTTTCTTTTTGGTAGTAATCATTGCCTTGTTCAAAAGGCGTTTGTGCCCAAATCATTTGGGTTACGAATAGCAATATAAAGAGTACTTTGTTCATGTTGCTACTTATTTTATTTGTTTTTCTAAAGCTGAAATAATACTAACCGCTTTGTCATAATCCAATTGAATGGCAGTTTCAGATGACGGTGCATATCTGGCAAATTCACAGTTTTCGGTTAAAGCTATAAAGTCAGCAATGGATTCTGATTGGGCGTTTCTTGATTGTAAAATCTCGGTTATTTTTTCCTTACTCATATCCGAAGTTTCTATGTTTAATTTGGCTTTTAAGAAATTGTGAAGGGCTTTTTCAAGTGCGATATAAAACAGTTCTTTTTGACCTAAATATTTTTTAGCATCGCCCAAATATTTTTTAGCCAATGCATTTGATTTTTTGATTTTGTTGCCAACGACATCCTTGTCTGAAGCTACTTTTCTTCGTTTGCCAACGATTAATAACGGAATGGCTAAAAACGGTAGTGCCATCAAAGAGTAAAACAATCCTGAACCCAAGAAATCTTCCTTTTCCATCGCTTTTAAAACCGTTTTTTGCTTGTTGAAGGCAAATGCTTTGGCTACTTCTACTTTGGTTTTAGCGACCTCGTTGTCATTGGTTTTTTCGCCAGAAGCCATGCTTGGACCGTCTAAAACATTAATCGTTATGGGTTGGGAAGAAAGGGTTTTGTAGCTACCCGAAGCCAAATCAAAATAAGTAAACTTTATCGGCTTGATTTGGTAATTGCCCTTGTATTGCGGAATGATGGTGTATTTGTCGGTTATTCTTCCCGTCATTCCGGTTAATGGCGTGGATACATTTTCATCGTGTACGGGATCATATATTTCCAGCGCTGAAGGTAAAATGGGTTTTGGTAACGAGAATAGCTTTAAGTTTCCTTTTCCGATAACACTCAAGGTTAATTCTAAAGATTCGCCGTTTTTAAGCGTTGTTTTAGAGGGCTTGACTTTAAAATCAAACTGACCCACAGCACCTGAAAAATCTTCCGGTTTTCCGGTTTCAGGCAATGGTTTTACGTTGATGATTTTGCTTCCTGCCGAAACGCGTTTGCTGTCTTCTACCATCATGGGTTGGCCCCAAAAATTTCTTCTGTTGGTGGGCACTTGACAGTCAATATCCAAGGAAAGCGGTTCAATTTCCAATCTACCCGATTTTTGAGGATATAACACCGTTTTTCTCAAAACCACATAACGATAGCGTTCTCCTTTGAACATGCCTTCTTCGGCTTTGAGTTGTTTGATGTCAATATTTTGCGACCAAAAATCATTGTATTTGGGTTTGTTCAATTCGCGCCAATTTGAAATCCCGATGTTGAAACTGAAATACAATTTATACACCACTGTAATCGGTTCGTTGAGGTAAGGATTGGCTTTTGAAATATCGGCCACCAAATAAATATTATCATCGGCAGTTATGGCTGGTGCTTCATTGGGATCTTTGGGCAACTGTACCGCATTGGTCACATTGATTTTTACTGGCGAAGTTTTATAAATCTGCCCATTGATTTCAATAGACGCTTGTTTGATGGTCAAATTGCCTTTTTGAGTGGGCAATAAAATGTAGATGTAGGATTTGTTGAACGAACTCTTTCCGTTAACCCAAGACTGACTTACGGACTGACTTGGTCCGCCAACGACTCTAAAACCAGAAGATTCGAAAGCTGGAGGCACAAAATTATCGCCATCAGCATTCATGGTAAATTCGATGCGCAATCTTTCGTTGATGCCCAAAGTATTTTTGCTCACTTTGGCTTCAAATTGTACTTGAGCCATAAGTGAGTTAGTGAGTAAGAACAATATAATCAGTAACTGTTTACGCACTGATGGTATTTTTTTGTGTTCGTGAACCTTCGGTTTCATATTCAAATTATTTACCAATCTTTCTCTGTTTTTTTAGGATTGGCTTGTACTTTTTGTTTGTTGACTTTGTCTTGTACTTTTTTCTCTTCGTTGTTTACCGCATCTAACAAATTTTGAAGGCGCTGTTTAGAAACACCGCCCGGTTGTGGTTGTGGTTTTCCTTGGTTTTTGTCTTTGCCGTCATTTTTATCTTTATTGTTTTGCCCGTTTTTATCTTGGTCCTTGTCTTTATTTTTATCGTCTTTTTTGTTTTGGTCTTTGTTTTTCTTTTCCTCTTCTTTTTGGTTTTTTTTGTCTTTGCTTTTTTCGTCGTCCTTTTTAGGCGGATTGTCTTTCAGGAATTTTTTAGCCAAAGCATAATTGTAACGGGTTTGCTCATCAGCCGGATTGTTCCTCAAAGCGTTTTTATAGGCTTCAACCGCACCCGAATAATCTTTACTTTTCATCAAAGTGTTGCCGATATTGTGAAACACCAAATGTTTTTCAGTACGCGTTTTAGCATTTTTTAAGGCTTTGGCATAATGGTGTTTGGCTTCCTCGTTTTGATTTTGACGGTAAACCGCATTGGCCAAGTTATAAGGCGCAATGGCTTTTTTTGGACTTCGGGATTCTGAAATCCGGTATTCTGCTTCTGCATCGGCATACTTTTTTTCAAGAAAAGCTTCGTTTCCTTTGGGTAAATTATTGTCCTTTTCCTTTTTTTGGGCTTTTGCCAAAAAGGAAATCAGGAGTAAACTATATAAAACTATCTTTTTCATTTATTCTTTTTCATTAAATAAATTCATCTTTCCTACCCATTTCGTTTTTTTCTCCAACAAGAAAATATCTAAAAACAATAGGAAAAAGGCAAAGCCTAAAAACCATTGGAACTGCGATTTGAAATCAGACATTTGAGTGCTTTCAAATTCGGTTCTTTGAATATTGTCTAATGCATTTTTGACATAATCTAAAACCGCTTTGGTTGAATTGCCGTCTACATATCCGCCGCCGGTGACTTTGGCGATTTCTTTCAATACTTCCGGATTTCTTTTGGTAATGACTACTTCATCATTTTGGTCTCTTTGGAAACTTTGTACGACACCGTTTCGCTTCAATGGAATTGGCC
>JBDLVY010000062.1:0-3321 GCA_039804545.1 Bacteroidota bacterium
TTGGGGAGATTGACTTTTTCAACCATGGGCACTCGCAATATCATGCCGAGTTTGATTCCTTTTTTTAATTCAGGATTTAATTGAACTAATTCTGTTTCTGTAATACTGAAATAGGCGGCTATACTTTGAATGGTTTCTTTAGGTTTGACCACATATTCCTGCAAGTATTTTTTTCCTGAATTCGGATTGGTATCTTTAGGCTTGTCTTTAATCGGTTCAGCCGATTCAACAGGCTTTGACGCAACTGCTGGCACATTTCCTGAAACTACTAATTTCAATCCCACGGGAAAATCAGAAGCAATCGCCGGGTTTAATCCTTCCAACTCTTGAATGGTCATCCCGTATTTTTTAGAAATACCGTATTTGGTTTCCTTTGGCTCTATAATGTGATAAGTTGTATTTCCTTTAGGCGCTTCTACTTTTGGTTCGCTTTTCACTACCGCCTTTGGGGTTTCTTTTGGCGCCGGAACCGGTTTTTCTAAAGGTGGTTTCTCATATGTATCCCGACTTGCAACACCGGAAGGAATTTTAATAGTTTGTCCAATTTTCAAACCTTCTTTCAACAAATCCCCGTTGGCTTCTTTTATAGCCTCAACCGAAACGCCATATTGTCTTGAAAGACTAAACAAAGTTTCTTTTGGTTGTACCAAATGAGTACTTGGATTTGAAGTGGCTTTTGGTTGTATTTGCTTTGGAGGAATTACCGATGGTTCTGCCGATGATGGTGGAATCAATAAAACGCTATTCAATTGGATTCCGTTTTGGGAATCCGGATTAAGCTTATAAATATCAAAAGGCGTAACCTTATATTTTTGCGCTATTAACGTAATAGTTTCTCCTTGCGTTACGGTGTGCTTGACATATTTGTCTTGTTTTGCCGATGTGCTAAACGTAACACTCAGTACAAAAAGCAGTGAGAAAATAATTCGGTTTTTCATAAATTGATCATTTATTTAACGTTAAAGTTAACAAAACTTTTGACTTGCAATGGTAATTGCTTTATTTTTCATTAACTTTTTTATGTTAACAAAAACTATTCCCATTCTATCGTGGCAGGCGGTTTTGAACTGATATCATAAACCACTCTGTTCACCCCTTTTACTTTATTGATGATTTCATTGGAAATTTTCATCAAGAAATCGTAAGGCAAATGAACCCAATCCGCCGTCATTCCGTCGGTTGATTCTACGGCACGAAGAGCCACCACTTTTTCATAAGTACGCTCATCTCCCATCACACCTACACTATTAACTGGTAATAAAATAGCGCCGGCTTGCCATACTTTATCATACAAACCATGTTCTTTTAATCCGTTGATAAAAACAGCATCTACTTCTTGTAAAATCCTTACTTTTTCTGGCGTAATAGCTCCAAGAATTCTTATGGACAAACCTGGTCCTGGGAACGGATGTCTTCCTAAAAGTTCCGGGTCGATGCCTAATGTTTTGCCTACGCGACGTACTTCATCTTTGAAAAGCATGCGCAAAGGCTCTACTATTTGGAGTTTCATAAAATCGGGTAAACCACCCACATTGTGGTGTGATTTGATCGTAGCTGAAGGTCCTTTTACCGAAACCGATTCGATAACATCAGGATAAATAGTTCCTTGTGCCAACCACTTTACGTCTTCTATGCGTTGTGCTTCATCATCAAACACCTCGATAAATACACGACCGATGGCTTTGCGTTTGGCTTCAGGATCTTCGATACCGTCTAAAGCGGAAAGAAATCGTTCTGAAGCGTCAACTCCTTTTACGTTCAACCCCATATCTTTGTATTGGTGCAATACATTTTCGAATTCATTTTTGCGAAGCAAACCATTGTTTACAAAAATGCAATATAAATTTTTACCGATAGCTTTGTTCAACAATACAGCTGCAACGGTAGAATCTACACCGCCTGAAAGTCCGAGCACGACTTTATCGTCTTTCACTTTTTCTTGCAAATCTTTCACACAATCTTCCACGAAAGCATTTGGCGTAAAGTTTTGCGGCACTTCGGCTATTTTGACTAAGAAGTTTTCTAAGATTTGTTTTCCGTCTGTAGAATGGTAAACTTCGGGATGGAATTGAATAGCATAGGTATTTTCTCCTTCTATGCGATAAGCAGCATTGGCGACATCTTTGGTACTAGCTAATAAAACTCCGTTAGTTGGCAATTGTTTGATGGTATCACTGTGGCTCATCCATACCTGACTGTTTAAAGCTACTTCCTCAAAAAAGGCTTCGTCATCTTTGATAAAAGACAAATTGGCTCTACCATATTCGCGAATGTTACTTGGTGCCACTTCACCACCATTGAAATGGGCCAAATATTGTGCACCATAACAAACCGCCAACAAAGGCATTTTACCGCGAATTTGAGATAAATCAGGATGAGGAGCATCTTCGGCTCTCACAGAATAAGGGCTACCCGAAAGGATAACTGCTTTGTAGGACGATAAATCATCTGGAAAATGATTGAAAGGAAAAATTTCGCAGAATATATTTAATTCGCGAACGCGGCGTGCAATAAGCTGTGTGTATTGCGAACCGAAATCTAAAATAAGTACGTTGTGTTGCATGCGCAAAAGTACTACTACTATTTGAAAAATAAAAACCCAATTTTATCATTCATGAAATAAAAAAGGCATCTCTATTTAGAGATGCCTTTTTTTATAGGAAAGCTATATTATTTCTGTTTAAAAGCTCTTACGCCAGGAAAGTAAGCGGTATTGCCTAATTCTTCCTCAATGCGCAACAACTGGTTGTATTTGGCCATACGGTCTGAACGCGAAGCCGAACCTGTTTTGATTTGACCACAGTTTAAAGCCACCGCTAAATCTGCAATGGTATTGTCTTCAGTTTCACCTGAACGGTGAGACATTACCGAAGTGTAACCCGCATTGTGCGCCATGTTTACGGCAGCAATCGTTTCGGTCAAAGTTCCAATTTGATTTACTTTAACCAAGATGGAATTGGCGATACCTTTCTCGATACCGGTAGACAAACGCTCAACATTGGTTACGAATAAATCGTCTCCTACTAATTGGGTTTTGTTTCCGATTAATTCGGTTAAATATTTCCAACCTTCCCAATCGTCTTCATACATTCCGTCTTCTATAGATATAATGGGATAGTTTGTAGCCAATGACGCTAAATATTCTGCTTGTTCTCTTGAAGTTCTAATTTTTCCAGTTGCACCTTCAAATTTTGTATAATCGTATTTTCCGTCTACATAAAATTCTGAAGCGGCGCAATCTAGAGCGATCATAATTTCGTCACCAAATTTATAACCTGCGTTTTCAACCGCTTTTTTAATTGTATCTAAAGCATCTTCTGT
>JBDLVY010000063.1:0-8879 GCA_039804545.1 Bacteroidota bacterium
CAACCTTTTGGAAGTTAAAACCAATGATGGTACTTATCGCATCAAACCGTATTCAGATAAAATCGTAGAGACTTCATTTATCCCCAATGGGGAAATTTTCAATGCCAATTCACATGCGGTAATCAAAACTCCAGAAAAAGTAAAAGCGACACTTTCCAAAACAACTAATTCCGTTTCGCTTTCTACTAAAGATCTTACTGTTGTGATTAACAAATCGCCTTTCAGAATTACTTATTCCAATAAAGGAAAAGTCTTGCTGTCCGAAAAAAACGGCTACATCAAAAAAGACAGTACTGAAATTTTACAATTCAACTTAGACAATTCCGAAGTTTTATTTGGCGGTGGAGCACGTGCTTTAGGCATGAACCGTCGCGGAAATCGCTTGGCTTTATACAACAGAGCGCATTATGGGTATGAAACTAAAGCCGAATTGATGAACTTCTGTATTCCGCTGGTTTTATCTTCCAAATTGTACGCTGTCCATTTCGATAACGCTGCGATTGGCCATTTGGATTTAGACAGCAAAAAGAACAACACTTTAGAATACGAAACCATTTCGGGTAGAAAAACCTATCAAGTAATTGTAGGCGATACTTGGGAAGATTTAGTGTCCAATTATACCGATTTAACCGGGAAACAACCGATGCCGGGGCGCTGGACTTTAGGGAATTTTTCGAGCCGATTTGGCTATCACACGCAAGAAGAAGTCGAAAAAACCATTAATCGATTCAATTCAGACGGCATTCCGGTAGATGCCATTATCCTAGATTTGTATTGGTTTGGCAAAGAAGTGAAAGGCACGATGGGAAACCTCGAATGGGACAAAGACCAATTCCCAAATCCAGAAAAAATGATAGCCGATTTGAAGGCAAAAGGCGTCAAAACGATTTTAATTACTGAACCATTTATGCTAACAACTTCATCGAAATGGCAGGAAGCCGTCGATAAAAAAATATTGGTTACCGACAAAACCGGAAAACCCGCGACTTGGGATTTCTATTTCGGAAATACAAGCGTAGTCGATATCTTCAAACCTGAAGGCAACCAATGGTTTTGGAATGTGTACAAACGCTTAATCAATCAAGGCGTTGGCGGCATGTGGGGCGATTTGGGCGAACCAGAAGTCTTTCCATCCAAAGCAATGACTGCTGCCGGAAAAGCAGATGAAGTGCACAATATTTATGGACATAATTGGGCCAAATTATTAGCTGACGGCTACCAAAAAGATTTTCCAAACCAACGACCATTTATCTTGATGCGCGCCGGTTATTCGGGTTCACAACGATTTGGAATGATCCCTTGGAGTGGCGATGTGTCCAGAAGTTGGGGCGGATTGCAATCCCAAATGGAAATTGCCCTACAAATGGGAATGCAGGGAATGGCGTATATGCACTCGGATTTAGGCGGATTTGCAGGAGATTATTTCGACAACGAATTGTATTTACGCTGGTTGCAATATGGCGTTTTCAACCCTATTTTCCGTCCGCATGCACAAGAAGATGTGGCTTCAGAAGTAACTTATAAAGATGTACACACAAAAGCTAAAGCCAAAAAATCGGTGGAGCTTCGTTACCAATTGATGCCCTACAATTACACTTTGGCTTTCGAGAATAACCAAAAAGGAACTCCGTTAATGCGTCCGCTCTTCTTTGAAGAACCAGCCAATGAAAAGCTGCTCAACGAAAAGGAAAGTTATCTTTGGGGAAATGCTTTTTTGATTAAACCAATCACCAAATCGGGTGTAACCTCAACTGAAGTTTATTTCCCAAAAAGCAACAACTGGTTTGATTTTTATACCGGCAAAAAATACAATGCCGGTACAACTGAAACCGTAAAAGTCGATGAAACAACAATCCCAACTTTCGTTCGCGGCGGTGCTTTTGTGTCCATGATAGAAACCATTCAAAACACTTCAAAGTATTCGGTGGACAACTTCAATTTGCATTTCTATTTTGACGAAACGGTGAAAACTTCTACCGGAAAATTATACAACGACAACGGAGAAACCCCACAAGCTTTTGAAAAAGGACAATACGAAATATTGAATTTCAACAGCAATAACAACGGCTCCGCCTTGGTAATAAAACTAACATCTACCATTGGCAAAAACTTCACAACAACAGATAAAACCATTTCGGTCTTGGTTCACAACATCAAAGCCAAACGCATTTTTGTCAATGGACAAGAAATGGTTTTCAAAACCTTTAACGAACCTTTACAAATTCCGGTAACGTGGAAAAAAGGAATGATTCCTGAAATTAAAATTGAATACTAATATGAAAAATATACTCCTTACGCTTTCTGCTTCTATCCTATTGCTGGGTTGTAATTGCACCAAAGAAGCGGTAAAAACACAACCAACTTCTGCACAAACACCTTTTGTTTGGGAAAGTGCCAATGTCTATTTCCTCTTGATTGATAGGTTTCAAAACGGGAATCTTGAAAACGACAAGATTATCAATCGCGATAAACCAACAGGAAAACTACGCGGGTTTGAAGGCGGTGACATTCGCGGTGTGATTCAAAAATTGGAGGAAGGTTATTTTACCAATCTCGGAATCAACGCCATTTGGATGACACCGGTCGTAGAGCAAATTCACGGCTCAGTAGATGAAGGAACAGGAAATACTTATGGTTTTCACGGGTATTGGACCAAAGATTGGACAGCAGTTGACCCAAGTTATGGTACTCGAGAAGATTTAAAAGAATTAGTCGAAAAAGCCCACGCGAAAGGCATCAGAATCATGCTCGATGCGGTTATCAATCACACTGGACCAGTTACTGAACTCGATCCGGTTTACCCTAGTGATTGGGTTCGAACTTCACCTAAATGCACTTACAAATCTTATGACACTTACATCAATTGTACCTTAGTTGAAAATCTTCCTGACGTAAAAACCGAGAGCAATGAAAACGTTTCTTTACCGCCAATGTTAGTCGAAAAGTGGAAAAAAGAAGGTCGCTTCGAACAAGAAGTAGCCGAACTCGATGCCTTTTTCAAAAAAACCGGTTATCCTCGTGCCCCGAAATATTACATTATGAAATGGCTTTCGGATTATATCACCGATTATGGTATTGATGGTTACAGAGTTGATACCGCCAAACACACGACTGAAGATGTTTGGGCCGATTTCAAAAAAGTTTGTGACCAAGCTTTCACCGAATTCAAGAAAAGTAACCCTTCAAAAGTGTTAGACAACAATGGTTTCTTTACCGTTGGAGAAGTTTATGGTTATAATATTGGTGCCAAAAGATTGTATGATTTTGGGGATAAAAAAGTAGATTATTTTGCCAACGGTTTCACGGGTTTAATCAATTTCGACTTTAGAAATGAAGCTAAAATGAACTACGAAGAGTTGTTTTCCAAATACTCAAACATCTTGCAAAATGACTTAAAAGGCAACACCGTGATGAACTATGTAACGTCACACGATGACGGTTATCCATTCGACAAAAAACGAGAAAAGACCTTTGAATCGGGAACCAAATTATTATTGGCACCAGGAATTTCACAGGTGTATTACGGAGATGAAACCGCACGTTCGCTGGAAATTGATGGCACTCAAGGCGATGCTACTTTGCGCTCGTTTATGAATTGGGATGACTTAAAAGTAGACCGAATCAAAAACCAATTGTTGATGCATTACCAATTACTGGGCACTTTCAGAAAAAACCATCCGGCGGTTGGCGCAGGCATGCACCAAATGATTTCGCAATCTCCGTATGTCTTCAGCAGAAGTTATACCAACAAAAATTACAATGACCAAGTAGTAGTTGGTTTAGATTTGCCAAAAGGGAAAAAGGAAATTTCTGTCGGCGCTATTTTTGCCAATGGCACCAAAGTCAAAGATGTTTACTCGAATGTTGAGGCTGTGGTAGAAAATGCCAAAGTAACTTTGGACACTAATTTCACGATTGTCTTATTGGAAAAATTATAATCGGAAAATTTTACCATTAATAGTTAAGAAAATTAAGGCTTAACTCAACTTTATGGAAAACTTAATCTCTTAATTTTGAAACCATGCTCAAAATAGGTCATCGCGGTGCGAAAGGTCACGTGGCCGAAAATACTTTGGCTTCCTTTCAAAAAGCTATCGACTTGGGCGTGGATATGATTGAGTTAGACATTCAACTAAGTTTGGATAAAGTGCCGATGGTAATACATGATACTACTATCGACCGAACGACTTCAAGCGTTGGTTTGGTTACCGATTATTCAGCCAAAGAATTGCAAAAATTGGGCATTCCAACCTTGAAAGACGTCTTTGAATTGGTTCAAAATCGATGTGAGATTAATGTGGAAATCAAAGCGTTCTCGGCCACAGAAGCTATTTTAGATTTGCTGGATAAAAACATATTCGACAAAACTAAAATTCTGATTTCGAGTTTCGATTGGAATGCTTTACAGGAAGTGCGTTTTCATGAGGAAGAAATCCGAATTGGTGTTTTGACGGAAACCGATTTAGACTTGGCTTTGGCTTTCGCCAAATTCATAAAAGCCTACTCCATTCATCCTTATTATCATTTGCTAACGGTTGAAAACGTTCAGAAAATCAAAGACAATCACTTTAAAGTTTTTTCTTGGACGATAAATGAGCCTTCAGCTATTACCTTTGTGACAGCTTTAAACGTTGATGGTATCATCACCGATTTTCCGGAAAGACTATGAATTCAAACTATGACATTATAATTGTGGGCGGCGGTGCGGCAGGTTTTTTTACAGCCATTAACATTGTGGAAAACAATGCCAAACTCAAAGTCGCCATTTTAGAACGCGGGAAAGCCGTGTTAGAAAAAGTGCGTATTTCCGGTGGCGGAAGATGTAATGTTACTCACGCTTGTTTTGTGCCCAATGATTTGGTCAAATTTTATCCGCGTGGCGAAAAAGAATTGCGCGGTCCTTTTCACCAATTTTGTTCGGGCGATACCATTGAGTGGTTTGAAAAGCACGGCGTCGAATTGAAAATAGAAGATGATGGCAGAATGTTCCCCACTTCCGATTCCTCACAAACGATAATCGACTGTTTTTTGGGCTTGACCCATAAATTAAAAATCGATGTCCTAACCGGACAAAGTGTACAATCGCTTTTTCGCGGTGACCAATATTGGAAAGTAGAAACGAATCATGACTCTTTTTCTTGTCAAAAAATAGTCATGACTACCGGCAGCAATCCTAAGATTTGGGAACTGTTGGAAAGCATGAATCACACGATTATTCCACCGGTTCCATCCCTATTTACTTTTAACATTAAAGACAATCGTATTAAAGACTTGATGGGTGTTTCGGCTTTCGCCAATGTTAAAGTCAAGGGAACTAAGTTGGAAGCTTCCGGACCTTTATTGATTACCCATTGGGGTATGAGCGGACCCGGGATTTTGAGACTTTCGGCTTGGGGCGCGATTATTTTGGCTGAGAAAAAATACCAATTTGTAATCGAAATCAACTGGCTTAACGACGTCACTTTTGACGAAGCAATGGAAACCCTGAAAGAACTCAAGCAAGAGCACGCGAAGAAAGTGGTGAGCAAAAAATCACCTTTTGACTTTCCTAACCGACTTTGGGAAAGTTTGGTTTTGGCTTCAGCAATTGATTCAGCAACCAAATGGGCGGATTTGACTAAAATGCAATTGACCAATTTGGCGAACCAACTCACTAACGGACAATTTCAGGTGAATGGCAAAAGTACTTTTAAGGAAGAATTTGTCACTGCGGGCGGCATTGATTTAAGAGAAATCAACTTCAAAACGATGGAAAGCAAGTTGCACGAAAATCTATTTTTTGCCGGAGAAATTGTCAATATCGATGCGATTACGGGCGGATTCAACTTTCAAAATGCCTGGACCAGCGGTTTTATTGCGGCAGAAACTATTGCGAAATAATTTTTCCTATTTTTCCCTATTTTACTCAAAATCAGTTATATTTGGCCGTCAAAACCAACCAATAATGAAAACAAAACTACTTTTTAGTCTTTGGACTACCTTATTTCTATGCATTTTCAGCACTAATGCCCAAACTTCAACCTGTGGAGGTTTATTTACTGATCCGGCTGGCCCGAATTCAGATTATGCCTTTAATACTGATTATACCGAAACCATTTGCCCTTCAAATCAAGGAGAATTGGTTACCGTAACCTTTACCACTTTTGATGTTGAAGCTACTTGGGATGCCCTTTACGTTTTTAATGGAAATTCTATTACTTCCCCACAAATAGCGAGTACAAATACTGCGGCGAATGTTCCCGGTGGATTAGCCGGTGGATTTTGGGGAACAACAAATCCAGGACCATTTACTTCTTCAAGCCAAGATGGTTGTCTTACTTTCAGATTTAGAAGTGACAATGTTGTCAATCGACCGGGATGGATTGCCAATGTAAGTTGTGGGTTACCTTCTAATTGCCCACAACCCTTTTCTTTAAATTCAACAAACGTTACCACTACTGGAACTACTATTACTTGGACAGAATCAGGCACTGCCGCTGAATGGCAGGTTATTGCTGTTCCTTGTGGTTTAGCCCCGCCAACGGCCAATACTACTGGAACAAATGTCACTACAAATTCCTATACATTCACAGGTTTAAACTCTTCAACTTGTTATAATGCATATGTAAGAGCTATGTGTAATGCTACCGAGATGAGCAATTGGTCTGGCCCTTTATCGTTTACAACGCTAATTGGCCCAGCAGTTTGTGGTGGTTTATTTGTTGACAATGGCGGTTCAAGTGCCAACTATCAAAATAATTCTGACAATACTACAACAATCTGCCCGGACATTCCCGGAGAGATGGTTACTGTAACTTTTACAACATTTAATACCGAGGCAACCTGGGATGCGTTGTACGTTTACAATGGAAATTCTATTGCTTCGCCTCAAATAGCAAGTACAAATGCCGCAGGAAATGTTCCTGGTGGTTTAGCCGGTGGTTTTTGGGGAACTACAATTCCGGGTCCGTTTACTTCTTCAAGTCAAGAGGGCTGTTTGACATTCCGTTTCAAAAGTGACAACACCATCAACAATCCCGGTTGGATTGCCAATGTTACTTGCGCTCCGCCTCCAACTTGTCCAAGACCAACTGCCCTGACAGTTTCTGGAATTACTACAACCTCGCTTACTGTTGGGTGGAATGAAAGTGGGTCAGCTACCAGTTGGGATATCCTAGTGCTTCCTATTGGAAGTCCGTTACCGAATGCAAATACAACCGGATTTACAATGTTTACTGTAAATCCTTTCGTTATCACAGGTCTTTCTCCAAACAGTTGTTACACCATTTATGCCAGAGCAGTATGTTCTGCCAATGATTCAAGTGATTGGAGCGTTGGTGTTTCAGCTTGTACCCAACAATTGCCTCCGGTTTGCGGTGGTCAATTCGTTGATAATGGTGGATTGAATGCCAACTACGCTAATAGTTCTGATAATACATACACTATTTGTCCAACTACTCCTGGAGAACTGGTTACGGTTGTATTTACATCATTTGACACTGAATCCAATTGGGATGCTCTGTATGTTTTTGACGGAAATTCAATTGCCGCTCCGCAAATTGCCTCTACAAATCTGGCCGGAAATGTTCCTGGGAGTTTGCCTGGAGGATTTTGGGGAACCACAATTCCGGGTCCATTTACCTCCTCAAGTCCGGATGGATGTTTAACATTCAGATTTAGAAGTGACCCTTCTATTAACAGAGCGGGCTGGCTAGCCGAGGTAACTTGTAATCCCGATGCCGACAAAATAATTTTAACGGCTTTTGTTGACACTAATAATAATGGAGTTAAAGATACTGGAGAGAATCTGTTTCCAAATGGATCATTTGTCTACCAACAAAATGATTCAGGCAACGATATCAATGGTTTTTCTCCAACGGGTCAATTTGCTTTATACGACACTAACCCAACCAATACTTACGATTTTAGTTATGCGCTTCAACCGGAATACACCGACTATTATACTGCTGCCGGAACAACTTATAATGACATAAGTATAGCCGTTGGAAGTGGCACCCAGTTTTTGTATTTCCCGGTGACTTTGACTCAAATTTATGCTGACCTTAGTATTTCAATAGCACCAATGAGTCCGCCAAGACCTGGCTTGAATTATCAAAACAAAATTATTTATAAAAATATTGGACTTGCCGCTTCAGATGGCACAGTTACTTTTATAAAGCCGTCTCAAGTAACCATAAGCAATGTAAGTCAGGCCGGAACCGTTAATAACGTGAATGGATTTATTTATAACTTTACCAATCTTCAGCCAAACGAAACCCGAATTATAACAGTAACCATGACTGTTCCTCCGAGTCCTACAGTTAATCTGAATGAATTATTAACGGCTACAGCTACCATTACAGCCATTGCAAGTGACATTAACTTGGTTAATAATTCTAACACCAATTCACAAATTGTAGTTAACTCTTGGGATCCAAATGATAAAATGGAAGCTCATGGAGATAAAATTCGCATCAACGAGTTTACTGCTAACGATTATTTGTACTACACTATTCGATTTCAAAATAACGGAACCGCTAGTGCTATTGATATTCGCATAGAAGATTTACTGGATTCTAAATTAGACGAAGAGAGCGTTAGAATGGTTAGTTCCAGTCACAATTATACGATGACAAGAAACGGCAATCATTTAGAATGGGAATTCAAAAACATCTATCTTCCACCCTCAACAGTTAATATTAATGGCAGTATGGGCTATGTTGAATTTAAAATCAAAGCCAAGCCTGGTTTCCAAGTGGGTGACATTATCCCTAACAATGCCTCCATTTATTTCGATTCCAATCCGGCTATTGTTACCAATACCTTCAACACCAAATTCTTGAACGCACTCAGCAATACTACTTTTGCCGTTGGAAATTTGGTTTTGTATCCTAATCCTG
>JBDLVY010000064.1:0-2572 GCA_039804545.1 Bacteroidota bacterium
ACGCTCTTTATTTTCGGATGGTTAACAGAAGACTACTACGGGTCAAAGCATTTCAACAAATGTATGCCTTTTGGACGCAGGAACGCGCGCAATACCAATTAGCCTTTGATGGCTTACAAGCAATTTTTCAACCTGATCTTTCGTTGATGATTGCGAAAGAAGACCAAACACCTCGTCTTGAGGGTTTGCGAAAACTAGCCGAAATTCAATTAAACGAATTTTTTCAAGGAGTTCCCACCGAAGAGAGCATTCCCGCAGAATCGCTAGAAGCAGCTCAATCTGTTTACCGTGTTTACCAAAACAATGTCGCAAAAATTGCCCGCGACATGCGTGTCAACATGGTTACTGAGGTTGAATCCATCTACAAACAATACTTAAAATTACTTTTCTACTTACAAAACATCCCAATGATCGGACAATGGGATGAACAAAGACGTTTGTTGGAAAAGACGATTAAAACCTCTCAAATAGCCAACAATAAAGTATTAGCCATCTTGCCCAAATGGAAAGATTTGCAAAGCGCATTTGCTGCTAATAATATTGGCTGGTCGGAAGATGAAGAAACCTTACTCAAGAAGTTATTCCTAGAAGGCATTTTACCCGACGAGAGCTTTACGAGCTATTTGCCGGATGCGGGAAAAGAACTCGTAAAAGACATTGAAATGGTCCAATATCTTTTGAAAAATTATCTGTTAAAACATCCGATTATGACAGCATATTTTGAGGAAAAAGATTTAAATTGGCATGTTAATAAGGATGTAGTCAAAAGCCTAAGCACCAAAACATTTAAAGTAGAGGCCTTAGAAGATTTAAGCTTACAAGCCCTTGCTATCCAATGGGATGAGGACAAGTTATTCTTTGAAGAATTATTCGACTATTGCGTCAAGGAAGACAAAGCCTTAACAACTTGGGTGAATGACCAGACGAAAAACTGGGACTCAGAACGTTTAGCCACGTCCGATTTAATCATTTTAAAAATGGCTGTAGCCGAGATGATTAAGTTCCCTAGCATTCCCGTAAAAGTGAGTATTAACGAATACATTGAAGTAGCGAAAAACTATTCAACACCCAAATCTGGTCCATTTATCAACGGTATTTTGGATGTTGTTTCAGTGAAGCTAATTGGAGAAAAAATTATTCAAAAATCAGGTCGAGGATTAATCGACATAGCCAGTAAATAATTATGAGTAGATCATCAAAATCCTTTTGGGCATTTGTTGTAGGAGCTGCTACAGGAGCCGTACTTGGTATTCTTTATGCACCTGATAAAGGGGAGAATACACGTAGCAAATTGTATTTCCAATTGAACAAATACCGCGAGCAATTGAAGCAATTGATTAATGACATCGTAGATGGAAAAGAAATTCCAGAAACAATGGCAAAATCAGAAGGCAAAAAAGTTGTCAACGATACGAAAATAAAAGCTGAAAAATTGCTTGAGGATGTCGAAAAAATGATGAGCCAAATCAAAGCAAAATAATATGCTTCGTCTTTCGATTTGTTTGGGAGCTTTTGTTTTATTGTTGGCTTGTACCAACAAACAAAAAGAGTCACTGAGTGATGCTGAAAATGCTATTCCAGTAGCTTTGCGACCAACGGAAGAGAAACACCCGCAAATGGTTTTTGACCAACCTTTGGTTTACCTAGGTCGAATCACAGAAGGAGATAGCATTTCGTATACCTTCCATTTTCGTAACAAAGGAAACCTCCCTTTGCAAATCAGCTCTGTAAATTCATCTTGTGGTTGTACCACACCGAAATGGTCGAAAGACTTAGTTCAACCCGGTAAAAAAGGATTTATCAAAGTAACCTTTGATTCACATGGCAAAGAAGGCAAAGTCCAAAAAACCGTCACTGCTTACGCGAATACCTTACCAGCCGACAACATGGTTGCGTTTAAAATAGAAGTTTTACCTCAAAAAAAATAGTCCTATGTTATTATTAGAAGCCAATCCACAAATCATGCAAATCGTCCTTTTTGGCGGTATTTTTGTGGTGTTTTATTTCTTCATGATTCGTCGCCAACAAAAAAAGGCGAAAGAAGCACAAAAATTTATCAGTGAATTAAAGACAGGAGATAAAGTGGTTACCATTGGTGGTGCACACGGAAGCGTGGTTTCCATTCGTGAGAAGACCATCGTTGTAGAAGTAGATTCAAGCAAAGGAGTACGTATGGTTTTCGAAAAATCTGCGATTTCTAAAGATGCTTCATCTCGCTTAACGGAAGAATAAGATGAACGAACAAGGCCTGAAACCCTTTATTGGCATTACAGGCGGAATAGGATCCGGCAAATCAACGATTTGTCGGATTTTTTCTATCCTAGGAATTCCTGTTTTCGAAGCGGATGTGCATGCTCGGAACATTTGCGACCATGACCCCGAAGTGAAAGCCGCCATTATCGAGGAATTCGGATCGCGCGCATATCTTCCGGATGGAACCTATAATCGTCCCTGGATGAAAGGGCTCTTGCAAAAATACCCCGGAGATATACAGAAACTCAATGCGATTATCCATCCCGCTGTGCGCAAAGCAGCCGTCCATTGGCTTGAAAATGCCCCAGATGCTCCATTT
>JBDLVY010000065.1:0-4045 GCA_039804545.1 Bacteroidota bacterium
ACAAAAGTAACCGCTAAAAAAAGCAAAACTAAGATAGAAGCAGTATTGTTCATAGGTTTAATTATTATGGATTAATCGAGTTAATTTTATGGATAAATCAGTCAATATGATTTTGGCATTCCCATTTCTTTCAATGTGATATGAGGCATCCGACAACTCTTTGAAAATTTCATTTATGTTGTTTCCGGTTACAAAAGGAGCAAATTTTTCTAATCTGAAACCTTCAACTTCAGGGTCTAAATACACTAGTTTTTCTGCCTGATAGTTTAACAATAGCGCCTGACGGAACATATCAATACAGTAAGCTAAAAACTGTTTTTGCCCTTCTCTTCCAATACTGGCGACTTCTTCACTCCAAGAAATTAAGTCGTGTATGGCCGCTGCATTTCCTTTGGCTCTGAAAGCAGCTCTGACCCACCCAACAAACCATTCTTCAAATGGAAAATCTTTGTTGTCATTGTTTAAAATATGGATGGCTTTGTTGTAATTTCCCTGAGAAAGATGCGCTACTTTTAAAGCAGAAGATTCATCTAAAAAATAGCGTTCTTTCATGGCTTTGACAATTACAACTTCGGGTAAAGCTCCAAAATGTAGCACCTGACAACGCGAACGAATCGTTTGAATGATGTCTTCTTCATTTTCAGAAATTAGGATAAAAAGGGTCTTTTCGGGTGGCTCTTCTAAAAGTTTCAATAGTTTATTTGACGCTTCGATATTCATCTTTTCCACCATCCAAACAATCATAATTTTATAACCGCCTTCATAAGATTTTAAGGACAATGATTTCAAAATGTCTTGAGCATCTTCCACGCGAATTAGCCCTTGTTTTTTTTCAACCCCCAAATGTTTGTACCAATCAAACAAATTGCCATAAGGATTCTTTAAGACAAACTCCCGCCAATCACTAATAAAATCCGAACTTTTAGGCTTAGATTTGATATCTTCTGTGGTTACATTAGGGAAAACAAAATGCAAGTCGGGATGAGAAAGTGTTTTAAATTTCAAATTACAACTTTCATTTCCTCCGGTGTTCTCTGAGCCAATATTATTGCATAAAACAAATTGGGCATAAGCAATTGCCATGGCCAAAGTGCCGCAGCCTTCTGGTCCAACAAATAACTGAGCGTGCGGAATCCTCCCCGACAAAGCGCTGGTGACAAGGTGTTTTTTGAGGTAATCCTGACCAAGTATTTC
Source organism: Bacteroidota bacterium (assembly GCA_039804545.1). GTDB lineage: Bacteria > Bacteroidota > Bacteroidia > Flavobacteriales > Flavobacteriaceae > Flavobacterium. The sequence continues at coordinate 1,195 of JBDLVY010000065.1, forward strand.
TGAAAACTGCATTGAGCAAATATAGAGCAAAAATTTGGCTAAAAGAAAAGCAATCGACTTGTAACCAATTCAATTTATAAACGATTACTAATCTGTAAGGTTAAAGACAATCATTTACTATCCAATTGAAAATAAATCTCTTACGCCTTAATTTCTTCTTAAAAATCATCGACAAAAGCACAAAATTCACCGATGAAATTAAATTTTATTATATTTGCAAGGAATCATAACCACTTAAATTTTAGATGAAAACACTTCAAGATTTTAATTTCCATGACAAAAAAGCGATAATAAGAGTTGATTTTAATGTGCCGCTTGACGAGAATTTTAAGGTTACTGATGCCAACCGAATTGAAGCCGCAAAGCCAACTATAGATAAGATTTTAGCCGATGGAGGAAGTGTAATTTTGATGTCACACTTAGGAAGACCGAAAGGGAAACAAGACCAATATTCGTTAAGACATATAGTAGCAAAAACAGCAGAAGTTTTAGGAGTTAAGGTTCTTTTTGCAGAAGATTGTAGAGGTGAAATAGCTCAAAATGCAGCGAAAAATTTAAAACCCGGCGAAGTTTTACTATTAGAAAACCTTCGTTTTTATGCCGAAGAAGAAGCAGGAGATGTGAATTTTGCCAAAGAATTGGCTTCTTTGGGTGATGTTTATGTAAATGATGCCTTTGGAACAGCACACAGAGCACACGCCTCAACTACGATTATTGCGCAGTTTTTTCCAACAAGTAAATGTTTCGGCATGCTTTTGGCCAAAGAAATTGAAAGTTTGAATCGCGTATTGAATAATTCAGTAAAACCGGTAACCGCAGTGCTTGGAGGCTCGAAAGTTTCTTCAAAAATTACGGTGATTGAAAATATTTTAGACAAAGTTGACCACATGATTATCGGTGGCGGAATGACCTTTACTTTTGTAAAAGCCTTAGGCGGAAAAATAGGAGATTCTATTTGTGAAGATGACAAACAAGATTTGGCTTTGGAAATTTTGCGTTTGGCCAAAGAGAAAAACGTACAGATACATATTCCGGTTGATGTAATTGCAGCAGATGCTTTTTCTAATAATGCCAACACACAAGTAGTTGATGTTCGCGAAATTCCCGACGGATGGCAAGGTTTAGATGCCGGTCCAAAATCATTAGAGAATTTCAGAAAAGTGATTATGGAATCGAAAACCATTCTTTGGAATGGACCATTAGGTGTTTTTGAAATGGAAACTTTTGCCAAAGGAACGATATCATTAGGAAATTATATTGCCGAATCAACAGCAAATGGTGCTTTCTCTCTTGTTGGCGGAGGAGATTCAGTTGCAGCTGTAAAGCAATTTGGCTTAGAAGATAAAATGAGCTATGTTTCTACCGGAGGTGGAGCTATGTTGGAAATGTTAGAGGGAAAAGTTTTGCCGGGAATTGCGGCCATTTTAAATTAATCTTTGCAACACAATAAAAGACAACATATTACGTTGTTAATTAATCATTAACAATGCTGAAATAAAAATACCACTTATAATATTACATATGAATATTAGAAAAATAACAACGTTGGCACTTCTTTTGGCTTCTTCCGCAATTTTTGCTCAAGACACCATTAAAGTGATTCCCGTTCAAATCAAAGCACCAAAAAGAGAACTTACCAAAAGAGAAGTTTTGGATTCAATCAAAGCTTCGTTTGTTCATGACAATATTGCCAAATGTATTGACAGTATGTGGATGAAGGAATTAGCGAGTTTGGATTTGTATAACGAGTTGACTTTTGACATTAAAAACATTGATGTTGATCAAAAAGTGGATTACGAATTACCAACAGAATTGTTAAAGGAAAGACTAAAAGCAATGGACGAGAAATCGCCATTTAATATTGAATACAACCAAGGTTTAGAGAATGTAATCAAATCGTTTTTAAAGAATAGAAAACGTTCTTTCGAAAGATTAATCGGGATTTCACAATATTACTTCCCAATGTTCGAAGAGTCATTAGCGGCACAAAATATTCCCTTAGAAATTAAGTATTTATCAGTAGTTGAGTCAGCGTTGAATCCAAGAGCGGTTTCCAGAGTTGGCGCTACAGGTTTATGGCAGTTTATGTACCAAACCGGAAAACAATACGGCTTAAAAGTAGACACATACGTAGATGAAAGAAGCGACCCATTGAAAGCCAGTAATGCAGCAACGCAATACATGAAAAACATGTATGCTATTTTTGGCGATTGGGATTTGGTTTTAGCGTCTTACAATACTGGTCCGGGAAATGTTGCCAAAGCTATTCGACGTTCGGGTGGAAAGCAAAATTATTGGAATATCAGACCTTATTTACATAAAGAAACCCAAGGTTATGTGCCGGCATTTTTGGCTACTATGTATATTTTCGAATACCATAAAGAACATGGTATCAAACCGGACAGAGCGATTGCTAACCATTTTGCCACCGATACGGTAATGGTTAAAAAAGCCTTAACCTTCAAACAAATTGCTGATTTGTTGGATGTTTCTGTGGCGGAATTGCAATTTTTAAATCCATCTTACAAAAGAGAGGAAGTGCCATACATCACTGGACAAAATCACTTTTTAAGACTGCCGATAGATAAAATTGCCGTTTTCACCTCTAATGAAGATAAAATTTATGCCTACGCAGATTATGAACTCAGCAAAAAAGAAAGGCCTTTCGAAAAAACTGCTGTAGCTTCAACAGACTTTGGTAATATCAAGTACCACAAAGTTAGAAAAGGCGAAAGCTTGAGTGAGATTTCAGATCGATACGGCGTTACGGTTTCGGAACTTAAAAAATGGAATCGTTTAAGAAGTAGTAAAGCGCCATTAGGCAGAAATTTAAAAATATTTGTTGCCGATA
>JBDLVY010000066.1:0-10633 GCA_039804545.1 Bacteroidota bacterium
CTATTACTTTTTCAACGTCGAGTTGGTTTTCCGTTTCAACATGAATTGAAGTTAACTCTATCAATTTAACTCTTTCATTAAATTTAAAAAACAAGAAAACTGAAATTGCCAAAAGGCATAATATTAATAACCATTTTTTGGTTTTCTTATTCATAAGTTCTTTCTAAGATTTTCGTCCTGAATTATTACTGCTAACGTCTTGCGGCTTGCTACAGTTGCGACGATTTATTACTGATGATTCCAAGTATAAAACACCTTTTGAAAGTCCGCAGGACTTTCGGGAGAAGCGCAAGCTTCGCAGTTGCTACAAACTGCTGTTATGTGGTGTTTTTTTTATAAAGCTCCATTAAACGCTAAGATTCCTTTTCCAGTTTCCAAATCAAATTCTCCAGTAAAAATTCTTTGTCCGCCACCGCCACCGCTATAGATAGTATTTTTCCAATCATACTCTTCGGGTTCTGATAAACCATTAACATTTATTATCAAATGGTTTTCTTTATTTATCGATGGTATATACTGAAGTTTATATGCATCTAATTTCAAACCACTTTTTTGTCCAATTTTCAATTCTACAACGCTTACAATACTGTCAAATGACTTTGATACTAAACTATCAATCTTTTCAATTTCAGCTTGAGTTATTTCGACATTTTGTTCTAAACGAATATTTGGTAGAATTGCACAATATTCAACACCAGCTTTGTTTTTAAGAATCGCTTTTGAAAAAGTTTTCTCTCGATTACAAGCTAATGTGATTATTATGACTAAAATTAAGATGCTCCTTTTCATGGTTTCGTGTCTTCTAGCACAGGGTTAAAAAAATATCACATAACGTTCCGCCGCTTCTCGTCAGTTGCGAAGTTCGGAACTTTATATTTTCTGTTAAAGATAAAAATTCTTGCGAAACGTAAACGTGAACTTACCACAAAATTCGCAATTGCGAGAAACGGCTGTTATGGCTAGTACTTTTCTCAATCTTTGAATTTTAGCGTTCTAATTGCTTTCAAGAATTCTATTTGATTTTTCTCGCTTAAGTTATAACCGCTAATTTGGAATCTCACACCTTTTCCATCAAGTCTTGTATTTTCAAAAAACACACCAGTCAATCCAATTCCAGGTTTCTTTGGCGTGACTATTTTTGCCTTTAGATTGTTAATCACCTCAAATGAATATTCAGTTTTATACAAACTTTTCATATTCAAAGTGTCTCTTTTAGCATAAAATTTTTGAACATAACGATTTACAGTATCATTTTTATTTTCGTTTTCTTCATATGTAAACACGCTATCTTTCGTAATGATGAATCCTAAATCTTCTTCCAAACTGCTTGAGTATAGACCGTAATCAAACCGTAAAGTGTCATTTTTGTCAAGCGCTACTTTTCCAACAAACGAATCAATTCCGCGTTGTTTTACGTAAACCCAATTTTCTGGAGTTTCCATAGAGAACGCACTAAAATCCATTTCTTTCTCGCTGCTGAAATTCAGAAGCATAAGTGTAATAAAAAGGGAACTTACTATTTTCATGTTTTAGTCTAAGAATTTCGTGTCGAAGTATTAGCCATAACGTTCCGCCGCTTCTCGTCAGTTGCGAACTTCGGAACTAATTATTTTCTGTTAAAGATAAAAATTCTTGCGAAACGTAAACGTGAACTTACAACAAAATTCGCAATTGCGAGAAACGGCTGTTATAGGCTGCCTTTTTCTATTTCATGTTATAAAAACATTGAGAACCAATTGCTCCGCCTCCATATTCCAAAACCAATTTGTCATTTGCTAATATATATGTGCAACTATCATTGTATTTTTTTCTCGATTCGTGAGGGATTGGTTTGTCAAAAACATTAAATGAATACATTCCCATTCCACTTCGTTTGAACCCAATCTTGGCTGGTTCACCACTTTCAATTAGAATACAGTTTGCATTGTCCAATTTCTGTTTGATAATTTTTAAGGTTTCTCTAGTCCAGCCTAACGTATTAATGATACTATCGATTCTTGGGGTGTCAGTTTCTAAATCCCATTCTAAAAACATTCTTTTGATTGAATCACTTTTAATTGTATCCAATGTTGAAATACCAAATCTTGATAAAGTATTATCATCTTCAAATTCTATCTCAACAAACTTATCTTTTGGTACAACTTTATTAAAATAACTTTTTAGCTCATAAATTTCTGTTTTGTTTTTTTCAAAGTTTTCCTTTAAATCTGTGATTGAATAGTCTTTGTCAAAACCACCAAAAGCGTAAATAATCATGCCTATGTAGCCAACAAAAATTAAAAGTGCAATTCCACATAAGATTAAAACTATTTTTAGAATTTTCTTAAGCATATTTTCAGGTAAAGTTGGTTAGAGGTTGCCTATAACGTTTCGCGGCTTGCTTTAGTGGCGATGATTTATCACCAAGCCACTACAAATATAGAAAAACTTTAAATTAAACCGCTCTGCTATTCCAAATAATTCCCGAGCCAAGCCATTGAAGCAAACCGCTGTTAGCAGCCGTTTTTTTCAGTTTTTAAAAAGTGAACTTTGGTCTTTCAGTCTTTCGTGCATTCTTTTCTCAATGCATACAACTTCTGCATTCTCATTAGGAAAACTGTCTGTACATGTATTTCCAATGCAGAATACAAGATTCCAACCAGATTTTAGTTCTACATAATAGCCAAAACCAAATAGTTCATATGCTGAATCCGTCAACTCTTTAGAAACATCTTTCCATTTCGTTCCAATTTTATATCCTTCATTTACTGTAAATTTCTTGTCGAAAGTTTTTATTGAAACAGTATCTAATTTTTTGTTTAATAAAAAATAATAATTGATATTTCCTTTTTGCATTTCTCGCATTTGATAACCTGTTTGGATATCCACAATTCGATTTACCTTTTCTTTTTCTGTTTTTTTTGAAACGAGCGATTTGTTAGTTTCGCAACCTAAGAGGCTTAAAAAAATAAGATTTATTAATATTGTCTTTCTCATAGAATTACGTGTCTTAAAATGGCAGCTAACGTATTGCGGCTTGTGATAGTGGCGGAAATTAATCACTTTCCATTCCAAATATAACTAAAATTTCAATCAGCGAATACATTTCCGATAAAGCCAAAACCAGCCATTATCACAAACTGCTGTTATGCAACGTACTTTACCAGCTAACTCTTGTAATAATTACTGACTTATTATCATCCAAAAAGCCAACAGAGTATAGTTTGTCACTTTCGGTTTCCTTAGTGTAAATTGAAATATACTTTTTGTTGCCCTTTTTATTTTCTATGTATTCAAGTTCATCAGTGTTCATTTTGCTTTCTTTTTTTTCAAATCCAATTTTGATTAAGTTTTCTTCAATTTTTTTAAGATTTACTTTGTCTAATTCGACTAAAAATGATGAAGTGTAATCTCCAAAATTATCTGGAAAAGAAGCAGTTTTAAAAACTATTTCTCCATTTTTTGGAAATTCTATTTCCGTGACTTCTTTAAAGTCAGTTTTGTAAAATTCTGAATCTGGATAAATCGCATCATAAACAAAATACCCAACTATTAGAATTGGAAGAAAAGAGAGTAATCTATATCGTTTGTCAATTCCACTTTTCTTAATTTGACTATAAATTAAATAAGATATTCCAATCGGAACTCCTAAGAAAAGAATAATTGCAATTAAAATCATGAGTGCTAAATTTATGGGGTGTTTAAGTATGTTGCATAACTAGTCTATAGGTATGAACAAATCATACCTATCGACCCGATTTGGGCTGTATTGGTATGGTAGTTATCATACTCATAGTTTGTTATGGCTAATATATTAAAAATATTACAAATCATCAAACGGACTCTTTATTTGTTGTAAACTTTTTGTACTCACATGCGTGTATATTTCCGTGGTTTTGCTTCGGCTGTGGCCCAATAATTCTTGAATATACCGCAAGTCTGTGCCGCTTTCCAACAAATGGGTAGCATAACTGTGACGCAACCAGTGAAGGGTTGCCGGTTTGCCTATACCAGCTTTTTGCAACGCTTGCTTAAAAATACTTTGCAAACTCTGCTCTGAGTATTGCTCACCTGTAACTTGCCCTTCAAACAACCAAATCTTAGGCTTATAACATTTGTAATAATCCCGTAATAACGCCAAAACCTTCGGACTCAATGGGGCAATGCGGTCTTTTTTGCCCTTGGCTTGTATGATTTTTACAATGTTCCGCTTCGAATCAATGTCGCTCAACTTTAAAGTAAGCAGCTCTTTTCTCCGCAAACCACAACTGTAAATCAAACACAACATCGCTCTGTGCTTGAGGTTGCCATGCGCTTCCAATATCAATTTGACTTCCTCTTTACTCAAAACATTGGGCAATACTTTGGCGCGCTTGGGCCGATGAATGCTCTCAATTTCAATTTTTCGATCATGAACCGTACTAAAAAACAACTTAATCGCACTCACCACTTGGTTTTGATACGAAGCCGAAAGTTTGTTCTTTAAAATGTATTCGTTGTTGTATAAAATAACGTCGTCATTGGTGATTTCGGCAGTGCGCTTTTGATTAAAGAAAACCAAAAATGATTTCGCCGCATCTATATAAACCGTAATCGTACTCTCACTATATCGCCTAGAACGCAGCCATTTTTTGAAATTTTCCAAACTTCTCAATCCATCCGCATTCGGCGATAATTCGGTCAAAGTGCGTAGACCCAATTGCTTTCGGTTCTCTTCCGTGTCGGGTATGTGCCAATAACCATTCGTTTGACTCCATCGCGCACCGTAATAGCTTTTGATACAGGTAATTAAAGCGTCGTCTTTTTCAAACCAAACGCCAATTCGCATCTCGCCTTTGTACTTTAAAATTTTGGCACTCCATTTCATGTGAGAAAAATTAAATAAGAATAAAGATACAATAAAAACAAATTAGTATTTTGAAGTGTAAGTATTTTTTTTCTTTCTATCGAATTGGGAATCGTTATCCGAAGTCCTTTTTTGTCGTTCCGAAATCAATAAATGATTGTCTGATAAATGAAATTGACAGTCCGAAAAGCGATTGAAACACTCCGAAGCAGATTTGAAAGGGTCCGAAGTATTATCATGAGTGTCCGCAGCTTTTTCTCGTGAGTCCGAAGCTCGTTCTTAAGAGTCCGAAGCTCGTTTGAAGGCTGGGAAGACTTGGAAATGCTCGAAAGTTGGTTTTTGGGCCAAAAATCAAAAAGCTATTTTTATCGCAATCAGTTTTAGCATGTCTTCGGTAGTTTTTCCGTCTTTAATGTCGATTCGGATGCCTCGACCTTCCGCATAAACTTTGGCCGCTTGAAGTTCGTTTTTAATTGCCTCGGCCATGTCGCTTTCCAAGATGGCATCGGTGGCTTTTTGGCCCAATACAAAAGCGACTTTGAAGAATTTATCGCGCGGCAATAGGTAAATCAGGACTCTCTTTTTGTCCTTAATTCTGAAACTCCACCCGAATTTTTCACTGGCAAAAGTCCATTCTTCGGTAGCTTCCGGATATAATTTTTGAGTATACGCCGCAAAAGTTTGCCAATAAACATAGGTTTCGCCCAAAGCTTCTTGAAGTGACGCTGATGTTGGTATTTCCGATTTTTGGGTAAAAATGCTTTTCATTATGCAGTAGCCAATTTGCTTTGCAACGCCTGAATTTCATCGCGGTATTTGGCGGCTTGCATAAAGTCTAATTCTTTGGCCGCTTTTTCCATGGCTTTTCGGGCATCACGGATTTTCTTTTCTATTTCGGGTTTAGATAAGTACAAGCTTTCCGGTTCGGCAGCTTTGGCGATTTTGTCTTCAAAATATTGGGTCGAAACCGAATTATTGCTCAAAGCATTGCCCAAACTTTTATTCAATGCTTTCGGTTCTAAACCGTGAAGCGTGTTGTAAGCGCTTTGTTTTTCCCGACGGTAATTGGTTTCGTCTATGGTTTTTTGCATGCTGTTGGTAATCTTATCAGCATACAAAATCGCTTTTCCGTTCACGTTTCGCGCGGCACGTCCAACCGTTTGGGTCAACGAACGATGACTGCGCAAAAAACCTTCTTTATCGGCATCCAAAATCGCTACCAAGGACACTTCGGGCAAATCTAAACCTTCACGAAGTAAGTTTACGCCAATCAATACATCGAACAAACCTTTGCGCAAATCTTGCATGATTTCAACGCGTTCCAAAGTGTCCACATCCGAATGAATATAACGACATCGAATAGAAACTTTGGCCAAATATTTCGTCAGTTCTTCCGCCATTCTTTTGGTTAAAGTGGTGACCAAAACCCGTTCATCAACTTCACAACGTTGCTGAATTTCCTCGATTAAATCGTCAATTTGGTTCAAACTCGGCCGCACTTCTATAATCGGGTCTAACAATCCCGTTGGGCGAATGACTTGCTCTACATAAATGCCTTCCGATTTTTGTAATTCATAATCGGCAGGCGTCGCCGAAACATAAACCACTTGGTTTTGCATGCTTTCGAATTCCTCAAACTTTAGCGGACGGTTGTCCATCGCAGCGGGCAATCGGAAACCGTATTCAACTAAATTCTCTTTCCGACTTCGGTCACCGCCATACATGGCATGCACTTGCGAAATCGTCACGTGACTTTCATCAACTACCATCAAATAATCATTGGGAAAATAATCAAGCAAACAGAACGGTCGCGTGCCCGGAAGGCGTCGGTCTAAGTAGCGCGAATAATTCTCAATACCCGAGCAATAACCCAGTTCGCGTATCATTTCTAGGTCGAAATTGGTGCGTTCTTCCAAGCGTTTGGCTTCGAGATGTTTGCCAATTTCTTTAAAATAATCGACTTGTTTCACCAAATCTTGTTGGATATCCCAAATCGCGGCTTGCAACACATCGGGTGAGGTTACAAACATGTTCGCGGGATAAATATTGAGTTTTTCGTAGCGTTCAAATACTTTGGAAGTCTTAGGGTCAAAGGCTTCAATGTCTTCAATTTCGTCACCAAAGAAATGCACGCGAAACGGTTTATCGGCATAACTCGGGAAGATTTCCACCGTATCGCCTTTGATGCGAAAAGTTCCCGGTGTAAATTCTACTTCGGTTCTCGAGTATAAACTTTGCACCAAGCGGTGTAACAATTTGGTCCGCGAAATGATTTGGCCTTTGTCAATCGAAATCACATTCTTTTGAAACTCCACCGGATTTCCAATACCGTACAAGCACGAAACCGAAGCGACTACCAATACATCTCTTCGGCCTGATAATAGGGCAGAAGTAGTGCTCAAACGCAGTTTTTCTAATTCTTCATTGATGGACAAATCTTTTTCGATAAAAACGCCGGTTACCGGAATGTAAGCTTCGGGTTGGTAATAGTCGTAATACGACACAAAATACTGCACCGAATTGTTAGGGAAGAATTGCTTAAACTCAGAATACAACTGCGCTGCCAGGGTTTTATTGTGGGCCAAAACCAGAGTCGGTTTCTCCACTTCCTGAATCACATTGGCCATTGTAAAAGTCTTTCCCGAACCGGTTACGCCCAAAAGGGTTTGGTATTTTTCGCCACTAACAATGCCTTTGACGAGTTTGTCAATCGCTTGCGGCTGATCGCCGGTAGGTTGGTATTCGGATACGACTTGGAATTTCATTTAAAATTTAAGCTTTTTAGGGTTTTGTCTTGTGTTCCAAACGGAAAGAATGACGATGTCTTTTTTATTTATTTCATAGAAAATAAAATAACTTTCTATAAGTAAAGCTCTTACATTAATCATATTGGTAATTTTACCAATCTCAGGTTGTGTAATGAGCTTAACAATTTCGGTATTGATTTTATTGTAAAGTTTTAAAGAATATGTTTTAGATTGGTTTCTTTCAATAAAATATTCGAGTATTTGATATAATTCAATTTTAGATGAATTGGTCCAAACTATTTTTCTAACAACCATCTTTCAATTTCTTCATTTACTTGATCATTATCAAAATGATTTCCACTCAAGTATTCTTTTTGGGCAGTTTGAATAATTTTTTTTTGTTCTTCGGTTAAGATAATGACATCTCCTTTTTTTGTTTCGATAAGCGCAAAAATTGCACTCAAAAACTTTTGGTCATTGATATTGTCAATTTGTGACTTTATGATATTTCTGAGTTCAATAGTATTCATAGGAAAAACATTTTTACGAAGTTACAAAAAATAAGAATTTGAAAACTAGTCTAAGCTAAACTTCCAATCTTGTAGCTGTTTTGATGAAAGAAACGTCCAGGCGACAATTCGGCTTATCTTTTGGCCTTGCGCCATATCGATGGTTTTGATATCGGCTGCGCCTACTTTTCCTAACGTTTTATAAATGCTCTTCAAATTGTCTTTTTTGGAAACCAAAGTCGTAAACCACATACATTGCAGCGGATATTTGGCACTTTCATAAATCATTTGGGTGATGAAACCGATTTCACCACCGTTGCACCACAATTCTGCATTTTGACCACCAAAGTTTAAAACGGGTTTGGAAGTTTTAGTAGCAGATAAAGTATTGACTTTTCGCAACGCACTTTTCGCCGCTTCTTCTGCCGAGTTGTGAAATGGCGGATTGCAAATGGTGAAGGCAAATTTGTCTTCGGGTAAAATGATGTTTTTGAAAATAAATCTCGGCTCCACTTGCAATTGCAGACTGATAGCGTCAATTAGTTTCGGATTGTCACCAATAATTTTTTTGCAGTTTTGCAAGGCTTTTTCGTCGATGTCGGTTCCCACAAAACTCCAGCCATAAGTACTATTTCCAATAATCGGATAAATACAATTGGCGCCAATGCCAATGTCTAACCCAACTACATTTTCGCCTTCGGGAATGATTCCGTTGTTGGTGGTGGCCAATAAATCGGCGATATAGTGAATGTAATCCGCTCTTCCGGGAATGGGCGGACAAAGATAATTCGTCGGAATATCCCAGTTTTGAATGTCGTAATGGGAAACCAATAAAGCTTTGTTGAGTGCTTTCACCGCTTCCGGATTACTGAAATCAATGGTTTCTAATTGGTGCTCATTGATATGAACGAAGTCTTTTAAATCCGGACAAACTTTGATTAAAGCGTCAAAATCATACCGAAATCGGTGCGGATTTCTGGGATGGAAGCTTGTTTTTTCGGAGCTTTTTTGAGTTTTCAAGGGCTGTTTTTTTTAGTCCCAACATTCCATCAGCAATAAATCGCCTTTGGTGTGGGTGATGGTGACGATGCCGTCTGCGGTAACGTGGTTGCTACTTCCGGTGCGGTAACCGATGGTTAAATCTTCATTGGTCAACGAATAAAAAAGATTTTGGGTAGAAATCCCAGTCACTTTTCCAATCGGAATCAACGAAAGAATGGTGTTGGCCGTGTACCATTTTTCAAAAGTAGTGGGCAACAAAAACACTTTCGAATGGTCGTCGAGAATCACGACTTTTAATTGATTTCGGTAAGCAACGATATTGGTTAAATTGGTAATCGTGTGGTCAGCTCTTTTTCCGGTGGCCCAAATGACATTCGCCGCTTGGTGTCCTTTTTCGATTAAATAATCAAAAGCTTTTTCCAAATCGGTTTTGTCTTGGTTGGGAGCGTACACAATTTCAATTGGGTATTGTTTTTCTTTGTAATAATTTGGGTCAAAGTCGCGGTCGAAATCGCCTAAGAGTACATCGACTTTAATGCCCAATTCTAACACACGTTCAATCGCCGAATCTAGCACAATAACTAACGGCGACCATTCGAGCAATTGCCCTAACAATTCAGAACTGCACATTTCGCCATTGGCAATGATTAAAGCCGGTTCTTGGTCGTCGCGAACGATATGATGTGATGACATTTTTTAAGTACGAAATTTGAAGTTAAAAGTACGAAGTGGTAAAAATAACTAAAACTCTTCACACTTCGTGCTTCGTACTTTTTATTGAATGATATATTCTGAAACTTCGGTTTTGCTCAAGCGAAAATAGCCTAAAGCATAATGGTTAAAATTAGTTTGGTTGACAATATTTCCCCTTACAGTTGACGTTGGTGTTGAAAATGGTCCGGCGCTATTGGTTCCGGTTTGTTCCAATAAAATGTCCATGTAATTGTAATAGTTTAAAGTCACGCCGTTTAAGGTGAATTTTAAAGTGTCATTGGGTTTCAAATCTTCACTGAAATAAAGGCCAAACATTTCATTATTTTCAAAAAAGCGGTCTTCAATTACCCCATATTCGGGAATGACTTTGTATGGATCGTTAATTTTTACCAAATAATGATTGGTTTCATTCACCAAATCGTTGAAAAAGAACTTTACTTCAATTTCATTGCCCAAAATGCCACCTTCATTATCTTGCTCAATATGGGTGACGGTTGGCGTGTTTAAAAGTTTTTCAGTAGAAGTATAGGTTTCACCTTCATAGATAACAGTTAAGGTGTAAGTTTCATTCAACACCGGATTAAAGTTGGAACATTGGTAGGTTCCCGGTTCGGCATCTTGGGTGAAATTAAACACTTCATTGGCGCTATTGGTAATGTAAACAACCGCATCAGTCACCGGTGGAATTTCGCTAGAAAAATAATCGGTTGTGGTCGAAAGTTTGACGATTTGTTCCTGCCCCGAAGTGCCGTTAAACCATTGAATGGAAGCTTCAATGACCAATCTGGGTTCCGAAGTAGTCAAGTCGACATCAATGACTTTCTCGCAAGAAATGA
>JBDLVY010000067.1:0-21655 GCA_039804545.1 Bacteroidota bacterium
AGAGAACTCTGTTTTTATAAGTTCAATGCCTTTAGAAAAAGAAGCTTTTTGGAATGAAATGGCATACTGTTTACAAATCCACAAAAACCCTATCAAACTTGCGAATATTAATCCTATTCCAAAAAAAGCATTGGCCCAAACATAATCTTCAGGTTTTTTGATAAACAAAAAAACAAGCGCCAAATAAATCACTTTGGACAGGACATTAATTATCGATATCCATTTGAAATTTTGTATGCCTTGGAAAAACCATGTTGGGTTTATAAACTGCCCAATAACAATTAATAAACTAAACAATAATTGCTTAAAATCTCTCGAGAAAAAAGGCACGGTATACAGCAACAAAACCGAAAACAAGAGAAGACCAATAACCAAAATGAGTTTCGAAATATAAATCGTAGTAAACTTTTCTTCAATGATGTTTCGTTGGCCATTATTGATAGAAATGTCTTTTGTCCCGTTGATATAGGAACCATAATCCACAATAACTATTGCAATTAAAGCAAAAGAATATCCAACGCCAACTTTGCCCAATCCTTCTTCTCCACATTTGCTGATTAGATAAGGAATAACCAAAAGCGGGCTGATTAAATTAATGGCCTGTCCGAATCCATAAATGATGAAATTCTTCGCTTTTTGAGTTTGAAGTAATTGGATATATTTATTGGCAATCAAAATAATATAGTTTGTACAAATATAGTAGGTAATGCAAACAAAACCGCTTTGTCTTAGATGAAAAAGAGGTTTATCGGTTTCCGGTGATTAGCCCGTAAAAAGGCTTCATTTTGTCCTTTAAAAATTTCCCCAACAATAAGGCAATCCCAATAATTATTACCGGTGTAATGCAGTACACTATGAAATAGGACAAAGGTGTTTTGGGTAACATTGCAAAAAAGGCCTTTTTTATAATCGTGAAAAACGGTTCGTGAAAAGCATATAAAAAAAAGGAAAAACCCATCCATTGGTCAAGAATGGTGGCTTTCCAATTGGTTTTGGCCACTAAGTCATACAGCTGCCAAAAGGCTAAAAGACCTGAAATTATAGATGCTTTCAAACAGAGTGTAATGTAAATTTCGGGGAAATTAAAAAATCCCAAAGCGGTTTTGGTGGCTAATAATCCCAGCCAAATCATAACAAGCAATACGGTCTTTGAAGGAGCAATTGCAATTGTTTTATTTGCCTGTATATTGATGTATATTCCCAAAGAGAAAAACAAAATCGCTTCACTGGTTAGGAATACGGTATCTTGATTGAAAAGCCAAAACCCAAAAATGGTGAGCAAAAAAACTGCCCTTAAATTTTTTATGGCAAAATAAATCATCGGGCTCAAGAACACCATTACAATCAAATCTTTTAAAAACCAAAGTTGGTAAGGAATGGGTTCGTTAAAAATGGCATTTAACCATTCTAATACCGTATAGTCTTTGATTAATTTTTTAGTAAAAAAGGACTGGCTTTGCGGAATACTTTGTAGCGTAAAATAAAGTAACAAACCGAATAATGTCCAAATCAAATAAGGAACCACTAACGTCTTGAATCGTTTTTTAATCTTGAGCCAAATCTCATTTAATCCAAATTTTTGGTCTAAAAAAAACAAATACCCTGAGATCAAAAAAAACATCGGGACAGCAATCCTGGTCAAACCATTGGAAATAAAGTTTTGAAGAAACCAGTTCCAATCTTTGGCAAAAACCAAAACCTTTCCTCCTTGTTTAATATCGATATTATAGCTGTGCAAAAACACCACCATAATGATGAGTAAAAAGGAAATGCGTTTTATTTTTTGGCTTAGGTATTGGTTCATAGTATCTTAATTAAAAAAACCTCAGATTAATTAAAATTTGAGGTTTTTATTTTTTACTTTACTAACTTGTTAATCTCATCTCCCAGAGGCTTAGTGTTGGGATAAAAAGATGGTGATTGTCTCGCTCCGTCTTTTACAACTGCAGTAACTGTAGCAGTATTTTTATCAAAAACCGTTTTGCTCAAATCCGGATCGAAATAGATGAAGAATTGATTTCCGGGGATTTGGAATTCTTTTTTGTAATAACTCATTTTAAACGAATTAATTACAATAGGCTCTTGGTCTTTAGTAATACCGAAATCCAAACGGATTTGAGTTGGCAATACATCTTTTGGCAATGAGAAAACAATATCTTGTGGTGCATTATTCCCTTTAAAAGCTAACCATAATGGTTCTAACTTAAAGTCGGTTGACCCATCTTCTGTATAATACAAACTAAACGTATCGTCTTTTTTAACTGTTGCGTTAATGGTGACTTTAAATGATTCATCAACCACTTCAGGAGTTACTACTTCTAAATTATCAACTGCTTTTTCGTCTTTACAGCCCGTAAAAAAAACGGCTACCAATAAAATGGATAAAATAATTCTTGTTTTCATCTTTTCTTAAATTTTTGACAAAATTAATTTTTTTTTTAAACTATTCTACTTTTCTCTTAAAATCTCCTCTGGAGAAATATTTTTCTACGAAACAATACACCAAAATAAAGAAATAACGGCTTCCCATTTCTTTAATTTTTAGCTTAGAAACGCCATATTTTCTGTTGGTCCATGAGTTGGGCACAACGGTATAACTATAACCTCTTATAATGGCTTTTAAAGGCAATTCGATGGTCAAGTTAAAGTGAGGTGACAAAATGGGTTTTACACCGTCAATGACTTCTCTCTTGTATAATTTAAAAGCATTTGTGGTATCATTATACTTGATTCGCATGACCATTCGAATGATAAAATTAGCAATGCGATTGATGATTTTTTTGACCCAAGGATAATCTATTACTTTGCCGCCTTTGATAAAACGACTTCCAAAAACACAATCGTAATTGCCTTCAACCATGGTGGTGTAATACCGAATCAAATCATACGGAGAATCAGATAAATCAGCCATCATCACTGCTACACAATCTCCGGAGAATCGCTCTAAACCGTAACGAACCGCATAACCAAAGCCATTCGGACCAAGATTGGTTCCATAACTTAGGGCAGGATATTTTTGGGCCAATTGCTCAAGTACCTGAAGCGTATTGTCTTTAGAGTTGTCATTGACCACATAAATCTCGTGGTCGATATTGACTTTAGAAAACGCTTCTTCTATTTGGTCAATCGTTTCGGTAATTGATTCTTCTTCGTTATAGGCGGGAATGACAATGCTTAGTTTCATTAGCTCTTTTGGATTGTGGCTTCGTATATCTGCGTCAAAATATCATTGATGTTGTATTTCCAATTCCACTCAGGATAATGTGCTTTGAATTTAGACACATCACTAATCCACCAAATGTGATCTCCGATTCTGTTGGTTTCTGAATATTCATAATTCATTGGTTTGCCTGTAATAGCCTCACACATTTCAATGGCTTCTGCCATGGAACAATTAGAATGTCTTCCGCCACCGGCATTATACACTTCTCCTTGTCTCGGATTTTGGTAAAAATGCCAAAACATATTCACCAAATCCCAACTGTGAATATTGTCGCGCACTTGTTTTCCTTGGTACCCAAAAACCGTGTATTTATCACCCGTGATGGCACATTTCATCAAGTAAGATAAAAAGCCATGCAATTGCGTTCCGGAATGATTTGGTCCGGTCAAACAACCGCCACGGAAAACACCGGTATTCATGCCAAAATACTTCCCATATTCTTGTACCAAAACATCGGCCGCCACTTTCGAAGCGCCAAACAACGAATGCTTGGTTTGGTCAATACTCATGAGTTCGTCAATTCCTTCTTTGAAATACGGGTGAGATTCATCAATTTCCCAACGCTTGTCTAATTCTACCAAAGGCAAATAATTAGGCGTATCCCCATAAACTTTATTGGTCGAAGTGAATATAAAAGTAGCTTCCGGAGCGTGCAATCTTGTCATTTCAAGCATGTTCAATGTACCGTTGGCATTGACGGTAAAATCCGTTAAAGGTTCGCGCGCCGCCCAATCATGACTGGGTTGTGCTGCCGTATGAACAATCAATTTAATGTTGGTGCTGTATTTTGCAAAGAGTTTTTCCAATTCATCAACATTACGAATATCAATGGCATGGTGTTCAAAATTGGCTATTTCTTTTACCAACTTCTGGGTATTCCATTCGGTTGAAGCATTGGCGCCAAAAAATACCTGACGCATATTATTATCTATTCCGATAATCTTGTCAAACTTATCTGCAAAAAAAGCTACGGATTCACTGCCAATTAATCCGGACGAACCGGTGATGATGCATATATTCATTCTTGTATTATTTTATATTCTTTGATTCTGATTTTATCTTTAAAAAGAGATGGAGTATAAGGCCTGAAATAATAAGCAGAAACCGTATTACTGTCATTTACTTTTTTTTCCATGAAGTTTTTAAATCCTCTTGTATCGGTAATGAATTGGTTTCCAAAAACACCCGTTTCCAATAAGCCTTTTGAAGATTTGAAATTGTTGTATTTTCCATCTTTTGTGAAGATAGACAAATAAATTTCCGGAGCGTGGTTTACCAAGGAAATAAAATCTCCAGGCAAATTTCTATAAAGGAAAACCTCGTAATAAATGCCTTCTTTTGGTATTAATGGAGAGTCGATCATTAAAGCATATTCTTTGGTTTGAACCAATTTAATTCTCTTTTGATTGGTTTTTTTCAAAAGCAACATTAGTCGGTTATTGTGAGTTAAGGTATCCACGCAAGAATACTTCATTGACAATAGAAGGTTCAACTTTGACTCATCAAAAAGAGGATACCTATTGTCAACAGACCCAAAATCATACAAGACATATTTTGGTGCTTTTTCCGAATTGTAATGGTCAAAATTCTTTTCCTCTAATTTGGGAGTATAAGCAGTATAAGACTGAAAAACAGGTCTTGGGGTGAAATTAAATTTGTTTTCCAAAAGCAACTGTGTATTCCAAGGATAAATGTCGATGGTGTTATTCCCTACTTTGTCCTTTATGTTTTGGGGTAATTGATTATTATTTGGAAATAGATGTACACTTGAGGTGTCCGTAAAACTTTTAAAGCCCTCAACATAGCCGGGTTTATTTAACTTCACTTCAAAATTAAACGGATTTGCGTCTAATTTTTTAACATAGTAAGCCGCAATGATTACATTTAAAATCAGTAGTCCTTTTAAATAAAATTTACTCTTCTGAATATGAAAATCATAAACACAGAAAACCAACAATAAAACATAATTATAAAACTCAAGTATATGTCCTTCGTCTGCTCTTACAAAGGCTTGTTTGAATAAAACATAAGCAGAAATCGAAAAAATGAAAATTATAAACAGTTTTTTCAGTAAAGTCTGTTCTTGGTTTTTGAACACTTTATAAAATAAAAGTATTCCAGAGAAAATAAGAATAAGCAAAGCAAATACATGTCGGTCTCCAAATCCTCTGGGCAAATACATGATATCGTTAAATCCGCTTACTATTTCAAATGCGGAGCTTATATAACTAGATAATTCAACATTAAATAAATAACTGCTAAAATAAATCAGGACAAAAGGAGCTAATAAATAGCCTAAAAGGAATAGGCGTTTTTCCTTTTTTGCTAGAAATTTATAAATAATCGCGCCGGTAAAGAGAATGAATGAGATTAGTCCGGTATTGAATTTTATATAAAACAACAACACTAAAATGGCAATTTGAAATAAATAGATAATCGGATGGTTCTGATCTAAACTATACCGAATCCAAAAAAGCAAGAACGCCAATAATACAAAGGCATTGGCTGCGCCAAAATAATGCGGAAGAATGATAGAAATAGCGGCAATTAAAAAACCTGTCACTATTTTTTCCTTACTCATTTTGAACGTTAAGAAGAAAATAGATAAAAAATTGACAAAATAAAACAAATCGAAAAGAAGCAAACTGTATTTAGATTGCCCCCAACCTACTCTGGTAGATAAATAAGATAACGGTCCATAAGTAAAGGCAAAATCTTTACCCCAAGTCAAGTGGTGAATATTAACATAGTTTAACCCTGAAATCCACGACGGATCTAATGACATCCATAAATGTTCTGAAGGTTGCACCGGGAAAATGCCCATATCAAAATATGGCGGGAATAAAAAGTAAGCCGCGATGAGTGAAATTGTAAAACCAATGATGTTGGTCTTAGTGAGGTATTTTGATGCAAAAACTTTTCTCATAATTATCTCAATATATTTTCCAACTGTGACTCATTTTCCTTAATCCAATGATAAATATCCTGAAAAACTGTGGCTACTGATTTCTTGGGTTTCCAGCCAGTTTCGGTTTCAATTTTAGTATTATCCGTGACAAAAATCCTTAAATCAGCTGTTCTGGTTACTGCTTCTGAGGCAATGCTAATGGTGTTGCCGGTAATTTTTTCACAAATTTGGGTCATTTCCAATAACGAAGCGCTATTCTCTAAACCGCCGCCTACGTTGTAAATTTTGCCGGTGAATTTTTCAATTTGGTGAATTTGTAAATCGATTAGTTCGACCAAATCATCTACGTGCAATATATCGCGGACTTGTTTTCCGGTACCGCCGTAACCGATGTATTTTAAAGATTGGTTCCAATAATGTTTGGCCATCCAAAGGGTTACTACACCTTGATCGGTTTTACCCATTTGTCTTGGTCCGGCAATAACGCCAAATCGAGTTATCGCAGCTTGCAAACCATAAAAAGCAGCATATTCTTGGATAAAAAGCTCGGAAGCCAATTTAGTCGTTCCGTAGAATGAGCGTGCACCTTCTAACGATAATGCTTCCGATATGCCTTTGGGTGAAATTCCGGCAGTAGTTTGATTTTCATCAAAAACAAAACGGGTAGATTCTTCTTTAAAATTGGCATTCTCAATCCAATCTATAGGATACACTCGGCTCGTAGAAAGGAAAATTAACTTGGCTTTATTTTTTAAACAAGCATTGAAACAATTGATAGATCCGTATAAATTGTTATTGATAACATACGTTGGATCTGAATCTAAACCGGCTGTCACAGATGGTTCGGCAGAAGCTTCGACTAAAACATCAAAATTTCCTAAAGCCAAAAGGTCTTCATTGTTTCTAATGTCACCGTGAAAAAAAGGAATTCCTTCCTTTTGAAAATCAGCTAAATTTAATTCTGATCCTCTTCTCTTCAAATTGTCAAAGGCCACGATTTCATAAGTCGGATATTTTGCCTTTAACTGTAAGCAAAGGGTTGAACCAACAAATCCGGCGCCACCGGTAACTACTATTTTCATATGATAACGGTTTTTAAACTTTCCTCCCAATTTCTAATTTCTATTCCAAAAGCCTTTTTAATTTTAGTCTTGTCTAAAACACTGTAACTCGGTCTTTGGGCAGGTGTGGGAAAACTTGAAGTGGGAATTGATTGTAAATTTATATTTATCTGGTTGATTTCAAATATTTTTTGGGCAAAATCATACCAAGAACATTGTCCTTCATTGCTGAAGTTATAGATTCCGAAGTTGTCCGTTGACGGTTTTTGGTTATCCGTTAAAATTATCTTGATTAAAATCTCCGCTAAATCAACAGCATTAGTAGGAGTTCCAATCTGGTCATTTACTACCGAAAGGGTGTCTCTTTCCGAAGCCAAACGAAGCATGGTTTTCATAAAATTATTTCCAAATGGAGAATAAACCCACGACGTTCTAATGATAAAATATTGCTTTAATGTTTGTTGAATCGCTATTTCTCCGTCCAATTTTGTCTTTCCGTAAATGCCTGTCGGTTTGGGGAAATCGTTTTCTGTGTAAGGAGATTTATTTTGACCGTCAAAAACAAAATCGGTTGAAATATGAAGCAAAACGACATTGAATTCTTGGCAAACCTCAGCCAAGTTTTTAGCACCAATCACATTGATTAACTGAGCTTTCTCGGGTTCGCTTTCGGCTTTGTCAACCGCAGTATAAGCCGCTGCGTTAATGCAGTAATCCGGTCGGTATTTAGAAAAAACAGTTCTGCAACTGTTTAAATCGGTGATGTCTAACTCACTTGACGGGCAGAACGCAAAGTCAATGGAAGAGTATTTAGAGGCAATAAATTGCAAACTCTGACCCAATTGTCCTGTGCTTCCGGTTACTAAAACTACCATACTTTTGTGGCGTTTTCAAGAGTTGGTTGGATTTTATCCTTTTCGGAAATGATTAAATTTTCGGTGGCAAAATTCCAATCAATATTGATGGTTTTATCATTATACAAAACACCGGCTTCGCTTTCTTTGCTGTAAAAATTATCGCATTTATAGAAAAAAACGGCGGTATTACTGGTCACCAAAAATCCGTGAGCAAATCCTCGTGGTACAAAAAACTGCCTTTGATTTTCTCCGCTTAAAATTACCGATTCATATTGTCCGTAAGTAGGAGAATCAGGTCTCAAATCAACGGCTACATCCAATACTTCGCCTTGCAAAACCCTTACCAGTTTGGCCTGAGCATCTGCGCCGGTTTGGTAATGCAAGCCTCGCAAAACACCTTTGGAAGAATACGATTGATTGTCTTGTACAAAATGAATCTCTTGACCGATGCCTTTTTGAAACGTTTTTTCGTTGAAACTTTCCATAAAATAACCTCTCTCATCAAGAATTATTTTGGGTTCAATGATAAAACATCCTTCTAGTTTTGTTGGGATAAAATTCATTTAAATCAAACTTAATAAATGATTGCCATAACCGCTTTTTAACAAGGGTTGTGCTAATTTTTTTAATTGTTCCGCATCAATATAGCCCATTCTGTATGCCGCTTCTTCTATAGCTCCGATTTTTAATCCTTGTCGTTCCTCAATAACCTGCACAAATTGACTGGCTTGCATTAACGAATTGAAAGTTCCGGTATCTAACCAAGCGGTTCCACGATCTAGTATGCTTACTTTGAGTTTGCCTCGTTTTAAGTATTCTTTATTAATGTCTGTAATTTCCAGTTCGCCACGATGACTGGGCTGAATATTGGCTGCGATTTCAACAACCTCATTGTCATAAAAATAAATGCCCGGCACAGCGTAATTAGATTTTGGTTTTTCGGGCTTTTCTTCTATTGATAATGCGTTACCATTGGCATCAAAATCTACTACTCCATATCGTTCAGGATCGTGAACATGATAGGCATAAATAACTCCGCCATCGGGATTGTTATTGGCCAAAAGTAAATCTGAAAGTCCGGTACCATAGAAAATATTATCCCCTAATACTAAAGCTACTTTGTCGTTGCCGATAAACTCTTTGCCAATGATAAATGCCTCTGCTAAACCATTAGGATTTTCCTGAACCGCATATTCAAATCGACAGCCTAAACTGCTGCCATCGCCCAATAATTGTCTGAAAAGTGGTAAATCATGTGGGGTAGAAATGATTAAAATTTCGCGAATTCCTGACCACATTAATGTTGACAACGGATAATAAATCATCGGTTTGTCATAAATAGGCATTAGCTGTTTGCTAACGGCTAACGTTAATGGATGCAATCGGGTTCCTGAACCTCCGGCTAGTATAATTCCTTTCATAACTTATGCTAATTTTGCCATTTGTTTTTTGTAATACGCTTTTAAAACACCTCCTAAAACAAAAAGCATTATAAATATAAGTGGAAAAACAAACTTCAATTTACCATTTAAGGCTTTGCTATTTTTGATGTTTAAGGTAGTGCTGCTGTCTTTAATTATCTTATCCAAATTAACCAATTCCAAACGGCGATTTCCTTGCTCGGAAACCAACAAATCTTTGGTTTTTATTACTTCATTAAGCTGGGAATTTTCGTTATAGTAAACTAATTTATCACTCTTTTGTGATCCGCTAACTGTATTGTTAAAAGTGTTCAAAAACCCGTTTATTTGGCCAATGATAGAATCATTTTCGACCATTTTAATCTTTACGTTATTAACGTATTCTTTCTGAATAGTTTTGTAATAATTAGAGTCATTTAAATAATTCAAGATAGGTTGAACCGAGGCCTCATTAGACGTCAAATCAACAGTAGTGAATGAAATTATATGATAAGGATAATTTTTACTGGTAATAGATTCATTAACCACTTTTTTAATGTCACCGTCTTCAGCCATCAATCGAATCAATTCAAAATTTTGGGCTTTGTTATCAATAAACTTATACACGTCCATAATTGGGGTAACAGTAATCCCTTTTAACTTTAAAGGATTCTTAACACCAACTACCTCTTTAAGGAAAATGGTGTCGCCATCTTCTATTTTAGAATTGATCAGTTCAATTTTGGCATATAAATAATCTGTTGAACCAAAGTTTGGCGCAACAATCAACTGATTGTCATAAACCTTTGACGATTTGTCTAAATAATAGCCCAATCCGGCTCCTAATACAAACAAAATTCCAACCCAAACTTTATTTCTTTTGAAGAATAAAAATGCTTTGAAAATTTGTGTGGCAATGTTTTCAAAAATGCTTCCAATTTTTTTGGAAACCATAGATAAATCTATTTCTTGGTTATCATTATTTTGAGGTTTTGCGCTCATAAAAATTTTATTTAACGTTAAAAATTTGTTCTAATATTTTAATGGTAATCAAATACGTTGGTTTTACGCCTGTTGTTCCCAATCCGCCTGAGGCCAATGTGCTTCCTGTTTCCAAAGGATTATCTGAAGCATAATACGCATATCGGACTTTTACATTAGGGTGTATACTTTTTCTTATTTTGGAGGCAGATTGAATGGCTTTTTGGTAATATGCGCCTTCCATTTCCAGCCCTATGACTTCCCAAGTAGATTCATGGAAAAATTTCAATAAATCTTTATTTTGAAGCGATGTTCCCAATACAGTAACCATCGGACCTGAAAATACCGGAATGTCATTTCCTTCAAACATCTCAGCCGTCAATTCATTTTCGAATGGATAGTTATCAGCCGTTCCTTCATTGATGTGTGCCGAAGGAATCATAATGTCTCCTTTGCCACCTTGTAAAATACCGGCTTTTCCCATGATAGAAACCGATTCTACATTGAGAAAAGTTTTGGTTTTACCTTCTTTATATGGTTTTAGCAATTCATCAATAGTCTCAAAAGCCTGTTCGCCAAAAGCATAATCCATCACTATGAGTACCGGACTTTCTTTCCCAATTTTGGCTTTAGGGAAACTCGATTTAGCCCAATCAACTTTAGCTGTATCAAAAATCTGAACATCGATATTGGTTCCGGATTGGTCAGGTAAAGAAATCATACCATGTTTTAGAGCAAACTCTTCTACTTTATTTCTTACCGGATCAGCACCTGATTTGCTCAATTCTTCATAAATAAAGAAATCCGATTTGTCTTTGAACTTGGTTTTCAAAACCGTCGTGGCAAAGAGTGAATTCATTACGCTGTGCATGTTAGCACTGATAATGTGAATTGGTCTTTCTAATAAATTATTGGCTTTTAAGGTTTCTTTGATGGTTGTGGCCCATATTTCACCGTGAATGTGATGTCCTAATCTTTCTCTTAAAATCGGACTGAATGTTATGGTTCTCTTGTTGTTGTCGACAATTTCTTCGATAGCTAATTTGCCTAACCAATAAATTATGTGTAAAAATCTATCCGGTTTTTCTTTGGTACCAAAAGCATCATAAATATCTAAAACCTCCGAAAAACTTCTACCCAAAACATTGGCGGCATGTGAAATGGCCACTTCTTTTTCTGATTGGGTAAACTTCTTATTTTGTAAAACGGCTTGCTCTAATTTTTGCCAATCACGGGTGAATTCAACATTGGTTTCATACAATAAAACCCTGTCTTTGATTTTGTGAGATTCGATAAAAATAAAAGTCAAATGCGTTAAAATATCATAGATGTCCGAACGGCCGCGGGTAATTTCCACGTTCATTTGTTCTTCATCAATGCGGTAACAGTTTCTTCTTCTTTTGGGTGGAACAATGGCTTGAAAATGCGATTTAGAATACCCTTCATCTGATGTTAAATTAATAAAACGACATTCTTCAATGCCTACCGGAAGCCTTTCAATTACATAAAGCAAACCGTTGAGTTCTACTTTTTCTTCTGCTATGCTGCCATAAATTTCGGGTCTTAGAGAAAGTAACGCTTCTCTTAACGTTTCCCCTGAAACACCCATTGGTTTATAAAAACCTCTGTTGAATAAATGTCTCATGGTAATGTACAATCGTTCAATAGCTGCCGACGATTCTTGCGCCCTGGAGCGCGAAATGTTTTTAATTTCTTTCATTAAATTGTTTTTACTAACCTGCAAATATAGGTTTTTTGTCGTTTAGTTAGTCAGTACTAGGTTGATTGCGGGTTCGTATCCTTTGACTTTCCCTTTTATTCCATTGGATTCCATTGCTTGTTTTTGCCACTTTCCTCCCGAAAAAGTAAATAAAGCTTCTCTTTCCACATAATTGTAGAGGATAAACGGGTAATAAATTTTTTGAATTTGTCTTGTTTTGGTATTCTGGTCTGTAATGGTTTTTTCTTTCTTGTTTTTTTCTATCATTAGCTTTTCGAAACCCACAAAAAGGCCGTTTTTGGGCATGACCAAATTATAATCAGACAGGTCAATTTTGTTGTTTTTTGTGCCGTTTTTAACCGAAACGATTAAGTCTTTTTTCAGCATTTCTTCTCCGGGATAACCATTGGTGTCGACCCGATAAAAACGAATTTTAACCGTTGCGCCCTCAATTCTGCTATCGGTATTAAGCATTATTTTTTTTATGTATTTTGTTTTTTGATACGCCGAATTGTAGGGGAAATATTTGACGTCTATTCTTGGTCCGTTATCAAAAGCCTGAGCGACGGTATTCTCGGTTTGACCGATGACAATCCTTTTAGTTTCAATACTGTTTGATATAATGACTTCCTCTAAATCAAAGGCTTTAGAAGTGAGCAAAACCTCAGCAGATTTTGATGCTTTAATCGTTTTTTTTTCGTAACCAAGCGCTGAAAAAATAAGGTTTTTGTTTCCCGAAATTGTAATCGAAAAAGTGCCGTCTTCCTCAGAAGTTGTGGCTATGTTTTCATTCTATACCCAAATATTAACATACGAAATCGGTTTGCCGGTAAGGCTGTCTTTTACGATGCCTTTAGTTTGCGCTGAAAGTGATAAAAAAGAAAGTAAAACAAAAAATAATTTCATTTTAGTTGGAGAGTTTAATTTTCAAAGCAATTTCTATGTTTCCATTTCCGGCAGAACGAGAACTCCCATCCCGATTTAATATCATAAGTGTTTTGTCTCCGGGGTAAAATCCTTTAATTGATGGCTCGTATCTAAATCCTTTTTGACTTTCCTTTTCCCCTTCAATGATATAATTATATTCATATTTGTTTTGTTCCAATTTCAAATATTCGAACCCAATCATAATTCCTTCTTTCGGAATTTTAATGTTGTATTTTGCTAAGTCAACAATATTGTTCTTGTCCCCTTTTTTAATGGATACTAAAATATCTTCTTCCACCTCATCTTCTATTGGAAAACCTTCTTTATTAACCTTGAAAATCCTAATTCTCAACAAAGCATTTTTCAGTTTTGAATTGGTAACAAATTCAATTGATTCTATAAAAGGATGTGCTTTTATTTTCTCATTGTAT
The DNA here is from genome assembly GCA_039804545.1 of Bacteroidota bacterium. Classification (GTDB taxonomy): domain Bacteria; phylum Bacteroidota; class Bacteroidia; order Flavobacteriales; family Flavobacteriaceae; genus Flavobacterium. Next base: position 13,509 of record JBDLVY010000067.1, read on the forward strand.
TTGATGAATTTTCCCCAAACATGAACATTTTCTTGTCCGGTGTTGGTAACCCCAGAGTTTAGTTTTATATCTGAAAAATCGCCAATCACAGCCTGACTGGTTCCTTTTTTTCTTTCAATAACAACTTCATTAAGTTCTAAAGCTTTTGGATGTAGTAAGACCGAGGTGAGATTTGTAGATAAAACAATTTTAGTTTCATAGCCTAAAGCCGAAAAAACAATGTTTTTTGTCCATTTCAAAGGAAATAAAAAAGTGCCGTCTTCTTCTGCAGTTGTTCCTATGTTTTCATTCTCTACCCAAATATTAACATACGAAATCGGTTTACCGGTAAGGCTGTCTTTTACGATGCCTTTAACTTCGTTCCGTTCGGCTATGCCGCGGGTGGTTTGGGCGACAAGTAAAATGGGAAATAAAAATAAAAGTAAGGCTGTTTTCATTAATTCGTTAGTATCAAGTTTATGGCAGGCAACATTACTTTATTAAACCACGGCCTGTCATTTTGGGCGGTAATGAATATTTTACTTCTAGTCCATTTTCCTTTAGAATAAGTAAAGGCGTTTTCTTTTTCAGCATAATTCACAACCAATGATGGTGCGTAATCTTCTTGTTTTACCAGTTTTTTGGTTTTAGAATCTTTGTATTCAAAATCGGACCTGTTTTCTTGAATTATCATCCACTCTAAACCAATTACTATTCCCTTTTCGGGAAATCTTATATTGTATTGAGAAACATCTATGACATTTTTCCTCATGCCTTTTTTAACCTTCACAATTAAATCTTCGCTCAGTAAATCGTTGGTTGGTATGGTATCGTTAAAATCGAATATCCTAATTTTTAACTTCGCGTCTTTTATATCGCTATCAGAATAAAAGACTATCTTCTTTAAGAACGGTGTTTTTTTATAAATAGTATCCTGTTCAAATAATTTTCCATAAATCCATGGTTTGTCTCCGGATAATTGGCGATGGTGTATTCTTTCGGCATTACCAATTTCGATTTCTTTGTCTAGTTTTCTTTTGGATATTACTACTTCTTGTAATTTATAAACGGCTGCTTTTAGAACTACGTTTTCTCCTTCTTTTATGGTAGTTTTTTTTTGCTCAAAGCCAACAGATGAAAAAACAAGTATCTTGTCTTGAGAAGTATTGATTTTAAAAGCGCCATTCTCATCAGAAGTTGTTCCTATATTTTCATTTTCAACCCAAATGTTGACATACGGAATCGGCTTGTTGTTTTCATCAACAACCACACCTTTGGTTTGAGCAGAAATGCCAATGCTTACCCAAAAAAATAAGTTGAAAAACAATTTCATTTTAGTTGGAGAGTGTAATATTAACGGCAGGTACTAAATATTTATCGTGGTATTTCTTCATCAGTATGTTTTCAAAACTATTGGGGTTTTGTATGGTTGTTTTGGTTGACTTTTCCCAATCATTATTAACCCGTTTGTGCCATCCAACAGCTTGTTCTACGGGAACTAAAGGAATTTCGGGTTCATAACTCATTCCTTTATAGGTGCTTTTTTTACCGCTTTTATCTTTAATTGAATAGTCTAAATAATGCTTATTCTGCTCGATTTTTAATTTTTCGAAAACGATGAAAAACCCTTTTTCCGGAATGGTAATTTTCCTTTTCGAGAGATCAATTACATTTTTGGAATTGCCTTTTTTTACTTCTAAAATTATTTCATCCGTTAAAGCCCTTTCGCTTGGAGAACCGTCTTCGTTGGATTCAACAAAATAAATTCTGATTTTAGCATTTTTGTTTTCGGATAGTGTTTTAAACTTGACTTCTTTAATGAAAGGATATTTTTCTCTTTCTTCTTGAGAAATATTGAAGTAAATTCCGTCTATAAAATAAGCCATATGGTATCTGAATCCTCCCGATTCGTAATACCCAATCTCTTTTTGTAGTTGTTCCTTATCTTTCTTGATTACTACTTCATCAAGCGCTATGGGAACCGATTTCAAAACCACTTTTTCTGCCGCTGAAACAACCACTTTTTGGGTCTCAAAACCCAATGCTGAAAAAATTAAGTTTTTGTCTTTTTCTTTTAAGTCTAAACTAAAACGTCCGTCTTCCTCTGCTGTAGTTCCGATATTTCCATGCTCAACCCAAATATTGACATACGGAATCGGCTTGTTGTTTTCATCAACCACTATGCCTTTAATTTGGCTAAAAGCTGAAAAACCAATAAAAATAAATAACCACCTCAATCTTTTTTTTGGCATCTTTCCTCTATTTACTGCTAAAGAAATCAGCAATCTTTCTATCGTTAGCCAATCTTGGCAATTTATTTTGTCCGCCGAGTTTTCCGATAGATTTCATGTAGTCTTGGAAACCGTTTTTGCCGACTTTGGTAATGACAAGCGTTCGCAATACGTTGCCCACAATCAAATCGTCATAATAAGTGTTTTGTTTGCGCATGGCTTGGTCAATTCTTAAGGCAAAATCATTTAGGTTTTCGGGTTCTCCCGAAGCTTCAGAATCAAATTCGATAAACCATTCGTGGTAAGGCAATCCTTCGCTTGGATTAATTTGCGGTGCAACGGTAAACTCGTTTACCCGAACCGTTGTTCCTTGCATGGCTTCTTGCAAAGCGCTCTCGACTTCCTTGCCAATCACATGTTCACCAAAGGCAGAAATATAATGTTTGATCCTTCCGGAAACGATGACGCGATAGGGTTTCAAACTGGTGAACTGAACCGTGTCGCCAATGTTGTATGCCCAAAGTCCGGCATTGGTAGAAATGATTAAAACGTAATTGGTTCCCAATTCAACTTCGCCAATTGTATACCGTTTTGGTTTTTCTGTGAAAAATTCATCCGCCTTAACAAACTCATAAAAAATGCCCGAGTTTAACAACAGCAACATGCCTTTTTCATGCTGTGAATCTTGGTAAGCAAAAAAGCCTTCAGAAGCCGGAAACAATTCAATTGAATCGACTTTTCTCCCAATTAGGTTTTCAAATTTGGCGCGATACGGTTCATAATTAACGCCGCCATAAATGAATAAATTGAAGTTTTTGAAGATATCACCAACCGGTTTTTCCCCTTTTTGCTGCAACTTTTCAAAATACATTTGCACCCAAGAAGGAATGCCGGAAATCACCGTCATGTTTTCGTTAAACGTTTCTTCTACAATCGCATCCACTTTGGTTTCCCAATCTTCAATGCAGTTGGTTTCCCAGCTAGGCATGCGGTTTTTTTGCAAATATTTAGGCACAAAATGGGCTACAATGCCGGAAAGTCTCCCGAGTTTGATGCCGTTTTTTTCTTCTAAAATTGGGCTGCCTTGCAGAAAAATCATTTTGCCATCAACAAAATCGGCTTTACCGGTTTCGTGGATATAACTCAATATGGCATTTCGCGCGGCTTCGATATGAAACGGCATAGATTCTTTAGTAAGTGGAATGTATTTCGCCCCGGAAGTTGTGCCCGACGTTTTAGCAAAATAAATGGGTTTGCCTTTCCAAAGGATATCTTCTTCGCCTTGCACCACTCGGTCTACATAAGGCCGTAATTCTTCATAATCTCTGATGGGTACTTTAGCTGCAAAGTCTTCAAAAGTTTGGATGTTGGCAAAATCGTGGTCCTTACCAAACTGAGTAAATTTGGCTTTGCCAATTAAATCTTCCAACACTTTTTGTTGGGTTTCCACAGGTTTTTTTGCCCAAACTTGGACTTTCTTATGGATGCTTTGGGCAAATAATTTGGCGGCAATTGATTTTATAGACATCGTTAATTGTTTGGAAAATTCTTTCTAATGGCTTTTTCCGTCGAAACAAATAAGAAAATAACAGCCGCTATTATGAAAGCCATTCCAAAAACTAATGGCAAAAAATCATCTTTGGGATTTAAAAATACATTGACAAAGGAAACAAGCATTAAAAATACACCGGCCTGAACCATTTTTATCCCTGAATACCGTTGGGCAAAATCCCAAACCTCTTGGTTTTTCATAGAAGCAGGAGTTCTATAACCGTATAAATAATTGATTTTCTTTGGTGGAAATATCAAAGTGATTATGGCTGAAATCAAAAAAATGAATCCCACTAAAAAGGAAATAAACAAAGTGTTTTCTATAAAGTAAATAAAAGATTCTTCCATATTATTCAAAGGCTATAAAAATCGTTGGGTCAATTGGGTAACCGTCTTTCCATAATTCAAAATGCAAATGCACTCCGGTAGATTCTTGTCCGGTTGAACCCGCTAAGGCGATGACTTCACCTGTTCTAACGGCATCACCTTGTTCTTTGGTTAAAGACGCGGCATGCTTATAGGCAGAAATAAATCCGTTATTGTGTCTTATGATTACTACGTTTCCTGTACTTGGTGTCCAATCAGCAAAAATAACGGTTCCGGCCAAAACAGCTTTTATCGGAGTGTTTTTAGCCAAAGCCACATCAACAGCATAATGCTTTTCTTTGGGGTTAAATTTTTCTGTAATCATTCCTTTTGCCGGAGGAAAAAATACTACACTCACCTTAGGTTTGGCTTTTTCAAAAAGATTGTACTTGTCCTCGCGTGCAACTTGCTCTCTCAATTTCAAATCGGCTTCTGTGGGTTGTAAATCTTCTTCCGAAATTGTTTCAATACTAGTGGCAGTAATAGAATCTTTACTGAATTTAGCATAATCCAAATCTCCGGTCAATATCTTTTTGATAGAGGCAATATAGGCTTCATTTTTCTTGAGAGCATTGGTTAAGGAATCGGATTTAAGCGCCAATTCGGTTGCATCTCTTTTTAATTTAGTGGAAGCATAACCCGGAATATATTCCCTTAATGGAGTAAATGCAATGATATAAGTGGTGATGAAAATAATCAAAAAAGCGCCAATAGTCGCCACTACAAAGACATTCATCAAGGTTAAACGAAGTGAAAAGACTTCTTCAAAAGTTTCTTCATTCAGGATAACCAAGCGGTTTTTCGTGAACAGTTTTTTCTTGATGATTTTGCGTTTAAGCCTTTTTCCAGCCATGTTTGTTGATTATACCACAAATATAGAAATTAAATCTGCTTAAGATTTTATAAAGTTTAACGTTCTTTGAGCGTAAATCAATACCAGCTATTGATTTATTTTCTACATTTGTCAAATATTTAATCTAATTCATATTATCATGACCTTTTTAACCATATTTCTTGGCACAATTGAATTCCCGCAAATGATGTTGATTTTAGCCGTTATTTTATTACTTTTTGGAGGTAAAAAAATCCCGGAACTAATGAAAGGTTTGGGTAGCGGCGTAAAAGAATTTAAAAAAGCGGCGAAAGACGATACTGTTGAGCCTAAAAAAGAAGAAGAAACTACAAAAGAGTAAACGCTTTTATCCCGAAGCTTCGGGACTAATATTAAAAATCCCAAATTCCAATTCATTATTGGCGTTTGGGATTTTTTATTTGTGTTTTAGAACACCATCGTCAACTGAATGCGTTTGCGTTCTTCATCGACCTCTACAATTTTCACTTGAACGTGTTGGTGTAATTTGACCACTTCATTCACATCGGAAACAAAGCCTTCTTTGAGTTGGGAAATGTGAACCAAGCCGCTTTCTTTGATTCCGATATCTACAAAGCAACCGAAAGCAGTAATATTGTTGACAATTCCCGGTAAAATCATGCCAGAGCGAACGTCTTTTATTGTTTTAACATTGGCATCAAATTCGAAAACTTTAGCCGCTTTTCTTGGATCAAGTCCGGGTTTTTCGAGTTCTTTCAGAATGTCTTTAATTCCGAGAATTCCAATATCTGAAGTGGTATAACTTTCGGGTTTTATCAGACTGATTTTATCTTTTTTACCTATTAATTCTGCTGTTTTTAAACCTAAATCTTTCGCCATTTTTTCAACAACCGCATAGGCTTCCGGATGAACTGCCGAATTGTCTAACGGATTTTTTCCATCTTTGATTCGGATAAAAGCTGCCGCTTGTTGGTATGCTTTTTCGCCCAAACGCGGTACTTTTTTCAATTGCTTTCTGTCTTCAAAAGGCCCATTTTCAGAACGAAAAGCCACGATATTTTCGGCCATTTTTTCGCCAATTCCTGACACATAACTCAGCAATGATTTACTCGCTGTATTGATATTGATTCCGACCGAATTCACGCAACGAACTACAACGGTATCCAATTCTTCTTTGAGTTTGGTTTGGTCTACATCATGTTGGTATTGCCCTACTCCGATTGATTTAGCGTCAATTTTTACCAATTCCGCCAACGGATCAGAAAGTCGTCTTCCAATAGAGACAGAGCCACGAACCGTTACGTCAAAATTCGGGAATTCATCTCTGGCAATTTTACTAGCGGAATAGACTGAAGCTCCGGCTTCGGAAACCACAAAAACCTGAACCGGTTTATCGAAAGCAATTTTTTTGATAAAGAATTCTGTTTCGCGACTTGCTGTTCCGTTACCTATGGAAATCGCTTCAATATTGTAGGCGTTGACCATCGATTTGATTTTTTTCATTGCCATTGCAGTTTCATTTTGTGGCTGATGCGGATAAATGGTTTCGTTGTATAACAAATCGCCTTTTTCATCCAAACAAACGATTTTGCAACCGCTTCTAAAACCAGGGTCGATCGCTAGAATTCGTTTTTCTCCTAATGGTGGCGCTAATAAAAGTTGGCCTAAATTGCCGGCAAAAACTTCAATGGCTTTAGCATCGGCTTTGGCTTTAGCTTCCTGTAATGTTTCGTTAGAAATGGCCGGTTCTAATAGTCTTTTATAACTGTCTTTGATGGCTAAGCGCAATTGGTCAGCTGTCTCGCGATTGTTTTTTATCGTGTTATTTTCGATAAATTCTAAAGCTTCTTCTTTCTCGATTTCGACATTTAATTTTACAAACCCTTCAGCTTCTGCACGCAACATGGCTAATAATCTATGAGATGGCGCTTTGGAAATTGGTTCAGCCCAATCAAAATATTGGGAGAATTTTTGGGCAGCTTCTTCGTCTTTTTTGGTTTTCACGACTTTTGTTTCCACAACAGCTTTTCTTTGGAACAAACGGCGGAGGTTTTTTCGAATGTAGATATTTTCATTAATCCATTCAGCAATAATGTCGCGTGCACCTTGTAAGGCATCATCTTCATTAACGACTTTAGCATTCAAATATTTCGAGGCAATGAACTCAATATCATCAGAATTTTGTGCCATGATAATTTTGGCCAGTGGTTCTAATCCATTTTCTCGGGCTACATCAGCTCGGGTTTTTTTCTTCTTTTTATAAGGCAAATACAAGTCTTCAATCTCTTGCAAATCGAAACTGTTTTCAATTTTGTTTTTTAGTTCCGAAGTCAGTTGACCTTGTTCTTCGATTGATTTTAAAACGCTGTCTTTACGTTTTACAATTTCGTCAAACTGTTTTGAAAGTTTAGCGATATTTTCAATAACAACTTCGTCTAAATTTCCGGTTTGGTCTTTTCGGTAACGTGAAATAAAAGGGATTGTGCAATCTTCAGAAAGAAGTTTTAAAGTGGCTTCAATGCTTTTGGGCGAAGCGGTAACTTGGTTTTGAATGAATTGTATGTTGGTCATTTTTGTATATTTGGGCTAAATAAATGCAATGATAAAATATTTTTTCCTGCGAATTCTATTGTTGGTAATACTTTGTTTGGGAAGTATTCTTTTCTTCCTTGATTTTGAAGAGTTTTACCTTGCCTATGCATTAAGTATTTACACAGGTTTATTTTTTTGGTCTGTTTTTTTGTTAATTGAAAGTTACTTTTTTCATCAAAAATCCTTGACACTCAAACGCAATTTTAACCTCTTAGCCGGAATTCCGGTCTTTACTTTTATTGTAGCCAGCTTTGTTCTATTTTGGAAAGCACTTCATGGCTGATTTGCCGTTTTCTAGTTTATTTTTTGGAAAGCCCTACCTAAATTTTCGATAACGTCAGTTATCAACATGCTTTCTAAACTTTGGGTTTCTAAAGTAATATCGGCAGCTAATCCGTGAAGGTAAACGCCTAGATTTGCTGCGTTTATAGGTTTGTAACCTTGGGCTAAAAATGCCGTGATAATTCCTGTCAAAGCATCGCCAGAACCACCTTTGGCTAAGCCAGAATTTCCGGTGGTGTTTTGAAAACTTTGTTTTCCATTGGTGATGAAGGTTTTGTGGCTTTTTAAAACAATTATACAATTCAGTTCGGAAG
>JBDLVY010000068.1:0-19565 GCA_039804545.1 Bacteroidota bacterium
GAAAGCTTGAGTGAGATTTCAGATCGATACGGCGTTACGGTTTCGGAACTTAAAAAATGGAATCGTTTAAGAAGTAGTAAAGCGCCATTAGGCAGAAATTTAAAAATATTTGTTGCCGATAATAACAACACCGCTATTGCTTCTAACGAAAGAAAACCCACAAATACAGCGGATACCACTGTAGTAGTTTCAAATACTAACAAGATATTTAAAGAAGAAAAGGTGGTTTCCTATAAAGACGTTGTAAAATATTACAAAGTTAGACAAGGTGACAACTTGGGGGAAATCTCAAATAAATATGGGGTTACTGTAGCTGAAGTTAAAAAATGGAACAAATTAAAAAGTAACAATATCGCTTTAGGTGCCAGCTTAAAAATTATCAAAAACGAAAGAGTAGTTACAACCGTTAGAAAAGAAGTGAAAGTTGATAAAGCTATCGTTGAAAATAAAGTAGAAACTGCAGTAACTTCTAATGATAATAATGTTGATTCAAACGAAAACTCTAGCGGTTTTTACGAAGTACAAAAAGGAGATAATTTATTCAGTATTGCCAAAAAGTTCAACGTTAGTTTAGAAGACCTTAAAAAATGGAACAATTTAGATGATTTGAATGTTCAAACCGGTTCCAAATTAGCTTTAGTAAACAAAGATGAAAATGCAATAGCAGAAGCGCCAAAAACGGAAACTAAAATTGTAGAACACAAAGTTAGAAAAGGAGAATATCTAGGATCAATAGCCAAAAAATACAATGTTACACTAGCCGAAATCAAAGAATGGAATGGCTTAGAAAGTAACAGCGTGAAATTGGGCGAGACTCTAATCGTTTCTAAAAAAGAAGTCGCCATCAATGAAGTTAAAACTTCTAAAAAAGAGAACATTGCTGCCAATGACAGAAATGAAGTAAAAACATACTATGTAAAAAAAGGCGATTCTTTATTCAGCATAGCTAAAAAATATCCCGGCGTAACCATTTCTGATATCAAAAAATGGAATGGCATCAAAAACGAAAGTTTGAAACCGGGAATGAAGTTAAAAATTAACAACGGTTAATCCGAAAATCTTCTATAAATTTGGGTTTTATTTCAACTATGAATAAAACCCTTTTTTTATGGCTTTTTGTCGCGTGTATTGCGAGTTCTTGTTCGTTTAAAAAGGACAAGTTTCCCGACGATTCTTCGGCTGCAATCAACACAATTGCCGTAATTATTGATGACCAACTTTGGAATGGTGAAGTAGGCGACAGTATTCGCAACAAATTTGCTTCGCCGGTATTGGGTTTGCCACAAGAAGAACCGTTGTTTACCATCAACCAATATCCTGTAAAACTCTTTGAAGGTTTTTCAACCGATGCCAGAAACATCATTATTGTCAAAAAAGACAATGAAAGCAAATTTGAAATCAAGGAAAACGAATTTGCTTCCCCACAAAATGCCGTACATATTTCCGGAAGAAGTACTGCAGAAATACTCCAAATATTAGAAGAAAACGCACCGGCTATTATCCAAAAAATGCGGGCGATTGAAATTGGGCAAAACCAAAAGATTTTCACCGACTCGTTATTGGACACCAAAAAAATCCAAAAGAAATTCAATATCGATTTGCTCATTCCTTCCAAGTACGAATATGTGATGCGGAGAAAGAATTTTATTTGGCTCAAAAGTGAAATTACCAGCGGGAACACTTCTGTAATTATCTATCAAATTCCTTGGAACGGCATCCAATCTAATAATGCGGTTAATGATATTGTAAAAACCCGAGATTCTATTGGCCGAAAATATATTCATGGCTCTGCCTACCGAACTCGAATGGTTACGGAGGAAGCTTATTCGCCCTATTTTTCTGAAACCACTTTGGCCGGAAGAAAAACGTATGAAACCAAAGGCACTTGGCAGATGAAAAACGATTTTATGTCGGGACCATTTATCAATTACGCTATTTTTGATAAAGAACACAAAAGGATATTGGTACTTGAGGGATTTTGTTACGCACCATCCAAAGAGAAACGCGATTTGATGTTTGAATTGGAATCCATCATCAAATCCATCCAAATCAAAAAATAAAGAGCATGAACTTAGAATGGAAAATAAAGCGATTTGAGACACTTTCTACCAAAGAACTTTATGGCATACTGCAATTGCGCGCCGAAGTCTTTATCGTGGAGCAAAATTGCGTTTATCAGGACATAGATGGTAAAGATGAGAAAGCATTACATTTGATAGGCGAAGATAATGGTCAAATTGTGGCTTATGCCCGATTGTTTAAACCCCATGATTATTTTGAACAAGCTTCTATAGGCAGAGTAATAGTTAAAGAAACAGCACGTTCCCAAAAATTGGGACACCTCTTAATGCGCGAAGCCATACAAGTAATTAAAAGCCATTTCGACCAAAGAAAAATCACAATTTCGGCCCAGTTGTATTTAAAGAAATTCTACGAAAGCCATGGTTTTATTCAAACGAGCGAGATGTATTTAGAAGATGACATTCCGCATATTGAAATGCGCAAAGAATAATTATACTTTGGAAATTACTAATTCTACTCTGCGGTCATATTCAGTTCCTTTTCCTAGTGGAACAGTATTGCCGTAACCTTTAAAAGTCATTCTGTCTTTTGGAATTTTTTTCCAAATTAAATATTTATAGACCGTTTGGGCTCTGTTGGTAGAAAGCTGCCTTTTTTTGGTGTCTTTGTCAATAGCTTCTTTTTGATAAGGCGGTGTACAACAAACATGGCCTTGAATTTCAAATTGCAGGTTTTTGTATTTCAATAAGAGTTTGGCAATTTTATCTAATTCTGTTTTTGATTTGAAGGTCAACTTACTGCTGCCTCTTTCAAATAAAACATCGTTGAGATAAACGTGGTCGCCTACAATATGCTTTTTTTGAATTGAATTATAATATCCCGGAATTTCAATTTTAGGCAGAGGTTTTAAATTGAGCACCACATCTACTCGCCTGTTTTTTGAGCGTTTTTCCGGAAGGTTTTCTACAATATCATCATCAATAAGGATTCTTCCTTTGCCCTCGATGGTTACGATGATTTTACTTTTAATCCCGTTTTCAACAAACTTATTTTGAATTTCGTTAGCGCGTTTGGTAGACAACTTGAAGTTGTAGGCTTCTTTTCCAACGTCGTCGGTGTAGCCAAAAATCTGAATGGATTCAATTCTGGTAGAATCTGTTTTTTTGATAAAATCGACTACCTCTTTGACCTGAATTTCATTCAAAACAAATTTGTCAAAATCAAAATAAACCGAATGAACTACTTCTTCTTGAGCATGTAAAAATCCGAAAAAAAGGAACGGCAAATATTGGAGTAGTTTCATATTAAATTTTTAAAATCTTGTTGTATTCTGCAGTATTGTTTAAAACCCCAATGGCTTTTTTGATTTCGAAATTGTTTTTGGCATAATACTGATACAATCCTTCTTTGTATTGGTAGCGTTTAATGATTTCATCCAAAATCAAATTCTTGATTTCCTTTTGGTTTTTGTCAATTAGCGTTTCCTCGCTTTTTTGTAATGCGGTCAACAGTTGTTGGTATTCTGTATTAATAGCGGAGTCTATATTTTCCTTTTTTGCTTTTTCCAAAGTGTTTTTGAGCGCTACTTCGGTTTCAGTATTGAAATCAATTTTTTCCCGTTTCAAAAAGGCTTTAAAATCTGTAAAATCCGCATCGGTTATTGTTGGAATTTTGTCACCAAGGCTAGGGTTTTTATAGTAATACGCAGTCACATAATTGAAAATTCCGTCGTTTTTTTGCAATGCATCAGCTATAGTACTGGTCTTGGTTTCTTCAATTTCTACATCAGGTAAAACACCACCACCATCAAAAACAGGTCGGCCTTTTTTGGTTTTGAAGGCGTTGTAATTTTTTTCTTCAGTGCGAGTGGCTTTACCGCTTTTGTCTTTTTTGTTGTAATTCAAAGCTTGAATACATCTGCCTGATGGCGTGTAATATCTTGAAATGGTCACTTTTACTTGGGTTCCGTATGTCATATCAATCGGACGTTGTACCAATCCTTTTCCGAAACTTCTGCTGCCCACAATTACTGCGCGGTCTAAATCCTGCAATGCCCCTGAAACAATTTCCGACGCCGAAGCACTTTTGCCGTCTACAATTACCACCAAAGGAATTTCAGTGTCTATCGGTTCGCGTGTGGTTTTATAAGTGTTGTTGTATTTTTCGTTTTTAGATTTGGTGGTTACAATGATTTCCCCTTTTGGCACAAACAAATTGCAAATATTAACCGCTTCATTCAACAATCCGCCCGGATTACCACGCAAGTCTAAAATGATTTGGGTTGCGCCTTGGTCTTTAAGTTTTTCCAAAGCCTCTTTGGTCTCTGAAGAAGCTTTTTTATTAAATTGTGACAAAACGATATAGCCAGTTTTATCGTCTATTTTGCTAAAAAAAGGAACGGCTTTTAATTCGACTTCATCCAGAATTAATTGAGCGGTCAAAGGTTTTCCTTGGCGTAAATATTTGATATCAATTTTGGTGTTTTTAGCGCCTTTTAACAATTGCGAAGCATCGTCTTTGAAATCGGCCAACAATACATCTCCAATTTGAATAATCTCATCTCCCGCTTTCAGTCCGGCTTTGTCGGCCGGATATCCTTTGTAAGGCTCTTTAATAATCAGTTTGTCTTCTTTACGGGTAATCATAGCGCCAATGCCGGTATATTCTCCGGTATTGTTGATTTTGAATTTTATAACATCTGCTTCGTTGAAATAATTGGTATACGGATCTAAATCGGCCAACATGCTTTTAATGGCTTTATCCATTAATTCGGCCGGATTGGTTTCATCAACATAGTTTTGATTAATGGTTTTAAACAGCGTGGTGAAGATTTCTATTTGCTTGGAAATTTCGAAAAAATCATCTTTGAAACTTACCCCTACAAAAAGGAATCCGCTCAATACCAGCGGTATAATATATCGTTTTTTGAATTTTGAAAACATAATATTTGATTTATTGGGATAACGAATATACTAAATTACTTGAAACAAAAACGGATGCGTTACTTGTTAACATTTTTTTATTCTTGTATGGTTTTTCCAAACTTTTCGAAAAGTTGTTTGGTCTTTAGTTCTATTTCGGAATAGGGTAATTTTTCTTGGGTTTGATAGAAGAACATGAAGCAGTATTTTTTATCCAAAGTAGCTATCAATTGTGCTTTATTTAATCGGTAACATTCTCTTAAAACGCGTTTAAAATAGTTCCGGTCAACGGCTTTTTTAAAATATTTTTTAGAAACGGAAATCCCCATTTTTAAAGGAACATCTTCCTCAAAATCACAGGCAACATAAACCATTCTCAAAGGGTATTTGCTCACTGATTTGCCTTCAGAGAATAACAAATCGATGAGGCTTTTGCTTTTGAGTTTTTCAGCCTTAGGATAAGAGAAATCCATTTTTATTTGAGGGTAAATTAGTTGGAATTGTATACGTTGTAAACAAATTTCACCTCATTGTAATTGATGTAAATTTGCATGCGGTTATTTTCCTTTTTCTTAGTAATGATGAAAATATTACAATTCGAATAACGATTGTCAATACATTCAAAGGGAACAACATTTACTTCTTCGTTGTCTTCAATTTCACCGTAAGCCTTGATTTTAAAAGATTGTATTTCTGAGGAATTGATCAAAATTAAATCTTTTTTTGGGTCTAAACTGATTAAAACATTAGCATCAACAAAATCAGACCATTCATTCCAGGTTCCGTCATTTTTTTTATCGGTAAAACTGACACTGCTGGATTTGAATCGAATAGGTTGGGCGTAACTTTTTTGGAAACCAAACCCTAAAGCCAGAAGCAGCAATAAAAATCTTAAGTTTTTCATAGAAATAAAATTTGGAGTAAATCTACAAATTCTATTCCATAAAAATCAATTTTCAAAAACGAACTCAAGATTTGTCGCTTAATGAATTGTATAAAAATGTTTTTTTTATAATGAGGTTTATTTTACATTCGTGTTCTCTATCAAAAATATCCGATATGAAACTAAAACTGTTATTATTCCTTATGCCGATTGCCTTAATGGCTCAAAAAAAAGAAATGGTCTACAAAAAATTGGCCGCTTCAACTTGTGAATGCATTACGCCAAAAGAAGTTACCGATATTAACTTGGGCATTTGCATCTTTGACGCCATCAATAAACTAACGGATAAAGAGCGAAAAACAGTCAATGTGGATATTGATAATAAGATGGCTTCTATAGAAAAAATTGCCGAAAGTGTTGGTTTGGAGATGGCTGTAGTTTGTCCGGATGTGTTTTTAAAAATCGCTAAGGATGATACCGAAGAACCTCCTTTAGTGGAGGAAGATGAATTGGATTTGTTTTATACAGGCACTTTTGAAAGTATTACAGCAGTTGAATTCAATACAATTTTCTTGCTAGATGATAAAAATGTAAAGCAAGAGTTTGTTTGGTTGTTTTCTTTTGAAGGCGATAATTTGTTTGTAAAAAATAAAATAGTGAAAGGCGATAAATTGGAAATACATTACCGCCAACAAGAATTTTTCGATCCAAAGCAAAACAAATACCGAATTTACAACGAGATCACAAGCATTAAATTATTATAAAAAAAGGCAACCAATTTTGGTTGCCTTTTTTTATTTTATTTCATAAATATTATTACCTCTATTAACGTCGGCCATTAAAACACTTGGGTCTAGGATTACTTTTTTAATGGTTTTTGTTGTAGACCAAGAATAAGTGTAAGTTGGAAATGCCCATGCCCAATCGGCGATTACGGTTCTCTTTAAACTTGAATAAGGGTTGTCTTTTTCGAAACTCATCATGCGCAAAGGAATGTAAAAAGTTTCTCGGGAACCGTCGGTATATTCGACTAAGAGGTCTATAGGCATTGGAATTCTCCCAATTCTTTCTAATGAGATGGTTGTTGAATTGTCTTTGGTATTAACTTCTTTAATGCCATAATCAACCGTATTGGTGGTTTGCGTCCAATCGGTTAAATACCAATCCAAATTAGCTCCCGAAACTCTTTCAGCGGTTCTCTTGATGTCGTTAGGAGTAGGATGTTTGAATTTGAAATCAGTAAAATAACGCTGCAAGGTTTTGGTCAAATTTTCTCGGCCTATTAAATAAATCAATTGGGCCAAAAACACTTCGCCTTTGCTGTAAGAAGAAGTGCTGTAGCATCTGTTGAAATCAAAACGATCAGCATGCGTAGACAGCGGTTGTTCTTTACCGGAATTGGCCAAATCAATATAACTTTTATAAGCACCGGAATAAGGATTTGATGATTTTTTAGTCGCCAATTCATTCATCACAGAATCTTCAATAAAGGAGGTAAATCCTTCATCCATCCAACTGTGTTTACTCTCATTGCTGGCCAAAACGTGTTGGAACCAAGAGTGCCCAAATTCGTGCGCAATCAATCCGATAAAACCGTTTAAATCTCCTTCACCTAAGACCAAAGTACACATTGCATATTCCATTCCGCCATCGCCACCTTGAATAACAGAGTATTGTTGGTATGGATATTTTCCAACCAAGTTATTGTAATAGGTCAATATTTTAGCGGTATAAGGTTGGGCCTTTTTCCAGGTATCTATAATGTTCGGTTTGTTTTTATATAAAAAGTGCAACGTTACCCCTTCCTCGGTAAGCAATTTATCGTGGATGTATTCTTTATCGGCTGCCCAAGTAAAATCGTGGACGTTGGGCGCTAAAAAATGCCAAGTCAGTTTTTTTTGTTTTTTGGGCACTGTTACAATCACACCATCGTCTTGATAACCGTGACCTATTTCATTGGGGTTTTGCAAATAGCCGGAACCACCTAAAACATATTCCTTATCAATAGTAATTTTAACATCAAAATTGCCCCAAACACCATGAAACTCTCGACTAATATAAGGGTCAGCGTGCCAACCTTCAAAATCAAATTCGGCCATTTTTGGGTACCATTGTGCCATAGACAGTTCTACGCCTTCTTTATTATTTCTACCTGAACGTCGAATTTGTAATGGTACTTGTCCTTGAAAATCTAATGTTAGCAAAGTTGACTTGCCAGGTAAAATTGGTTGAGCCAAATCTACTTCTAAAATGGTTCCTACCTCTTTTGCTTGAGCCGAAACCCCATCTTGTTTAAAATTAGAAATCTTTAGAAATCCGATTTCATTGGGTTTTAGTTTGGAAATTCTACTTTCATTAATCTCTTTATCGTTGCCTGTTTTGATTTTATCAACCATTCTGCCATCGGGATCAGCAATTGATTGTAATCGGGCATCCATTTCACTTCCCGGTTGAAAGGCATTATTGTATAAATGATAGTAAACTCGTTTTAAAGTGTCTTGTGAATTATTAGTATAGAGTAATTCCTGATTGCCTTTATAGTTGTATGCTTTAACATCCAGCGTTACTTCCATTTTATAGTCGGCTTTTTGTTGCCAATAATCACCAGACTGGGCTAAAGTGACAGAACTAAACAATAAAATAGAAATTGAAAAAAGTTTTTTGGTCATGATTTTAAAAAAAGGAAGATTATAGGGCTTCCGGTAAATTATAGTTTTGGTTCTTTAGGTGTTTCTTTGGATAGTTCTTCTGCCATTTTTAATGCATTATAGGCATTCACTATTCTTCCTGAAACATTGGTTTTTGAAAAATCTTTCTTTTCTTTATTTTCTCCCACGTTCACCTCAAAATTCAAAGGTGTCCCAGAATTCATTAAAATTTGTTTGACTTGATTGGCTTTCAAATTAGGATAAAATGAACGAATCAAAGCCGCTACTCCGGCTGCATTTGGAGAAGCCATTGACGTTCCTTGTTGGTACTTATAACTTGTGCCAGGAACCGTAGCATATACTTTTACACCAGGGGCAAATACATCTACATTATCAGCGCCAAAGTTAGAGAAGTCTGCCACAATATTGTCGCCAAAAGTATAATTAATTGCCCCTATTTTTAAAACATTGGAGACCAATTCTATTTTTTTGTCGGCAGTATCTTCAGGATAATTGGGTTCGACATCAACATTTTTGCCATCATTTCCGGCAGCCAATACAATCAAAACATCTTTGCTTTCGGCATATTTCATGGCTTCCCATACCCATTCTTTGTGTGGTGAATAGTCTTTCCCAAAACTTCCGTTAATAACTGTAGCACCATTGTCAACGGCATATCTTATGGCCAAAGCGATATCTTTATCATACTCATCACCGTTAGGTACTGCGCGAATTGGCATGATTTCAACATTAGTGGCCACGCCATCTCCTCCCAATCCGTTATTTCTGCTTTGAGCAATTATGCCGGCAACATGTGTTCCGTGTGAGGAATCTTTTCGCTCTTTTGAATAAACTATGTTGTTTCCGTATTTTTTATCATTAATATCTTCGGGATTGTCACCAACCGGTTTTCTCCCGTCAAATTCTTTGTTCAAATTGTAATTTAATTTGTCGTAAACATAATCCTTAAATTCTTCCAACTCTTCTCTGAAATTTGCTCCTGTATCTTCGGCATAAGCCAACATTATTTTTTTGCTTTTAAACAATTCATATTTTACCGAGGCAACATTATTAAGGTCTTCAATAGTGTAATTGTCTTTTTTTAAATACTCCCGAATGGTTTTGTCGGCATTGACTAATAAATCGACAGTTTCTTTATAAGGATATACTTTTTGGTATTCGGCTTCGAATTCTTTTTGGGCTCTTTTATACAACTCGCTACCATCGTCTCCTTTTCTTAAATAACGCACCAATTCTAAAGTCTCATTATTAGAATTTCCAAGAAAATTCCAGCCATGAACATCATCAATGTACCCGTTTTTATCATCATCTTTCCCATTGTTTGGGATTTCTTTTTTATTGGTCCAAATGACCGATTTCAAATCTGGATGGGTAATGTCAACACCAGAATCTATAACGCCTACCACTACTTTTTTACCTTTTTTATTTTTTAAAAGTTCGGCATATACTTTGTCTACACTCATTCCAGGAATAGAGTCTTTTTCAAGATCAAGATGACTCCAACGTTGCAGTTGTTGTTCTGTTAGAGGTATTTTTTTATAAACGGTTGTTTGTTGAGCATTTAAGGAAAATGCGGTTAACAATAAAAACGAAAAAGATAAAGCTCTCATTTTGAATTATTTAATATGTATGTGTTGGTAAAAATAATTTCTTTTACAACAACAAATAAAGGGGTTAACAATAATTTAGTAACAGATTAAGCCTTAAATTAAAACCTTTTCAACATATTTATATCCTCAAAAATATGAAAAGTACTAAGGCTAAATAAATTAACACTTTTGATTTTAGCGAATTTCTCAACTATTTTTCAGTTATTTTTTCTTTTATAACTAGAAATTACAATCTCAATATTTCAGTACTTTAAAGGTTTAGCCAAATAAGTTCAACCGTTTTAAAGAAAAAAATGATATTTTCCGATTTTTATTTTTCGCCTTGTTTTTAAAGCATACAATTTCCCTGCCAATTCAATTTAGGTTGATTTCGGATTTTCTTTCAAACATTTTAAAACCAATTATTGGTTAATGGTAATGTTAAAAATTGTTCTTTTTTAGTAGCTTTTGATAGTTTCCTCAAGCTTGTAAAATAGTACCCAATTAAAATTATAAAATATCCTCTACTCTGAAAATATCTTTTAAACGAATGCCTTTTTCAGTGTTTTCTACTGTTATGATTTGGTTGTGCGCATCGTGTTCTAGCCACAAATAATAATTATTTTCCACAGCAGCATGAAGGAATTTAGATTTTTCCGGCATAGTCAAAAGTGGTCGAGTGTCATAACCCATCACGTAAGGCAAAGGCAAATGTCCGGCAGTTGGAATCAAATCAGCGCAAAAAACAATGGTTTTGTCTTGGTACTGAATATGTGGCAACATCATTTTTTCGGTATGGCCATCGACATAAAAAATGCCGAATCCCAGTTCATCCGAAATTCCAAAGTCGCCTTCCGGTCTTTTGATAAAATTCAATTGTCCGCTTTCTTGCATCGGCAAAATATTTTCCGATAGAAAAGAAGCTTTTTCACGGGCATTCGGTTTTGTTGCCCATTCCCAATGGTTGTCATTCGTCCAAAATTTAGCATTTTTGAAAGCCACTTCGTAACCGGTTTTGTCTTTGTTCCAATTCACACTTCCGCCACAATGGTCAAAATGCAAATGCGTCATAAAAACATCCGTAATATCATCGCGATGAAAACCGTATTTGGCCAAAGAACCATCAAGGGAATGGCTTCCCCATAGCGAGTAATACCCAAAAAATTTCTCCGATTGTTTGTTGCCCATTCCGGTATCAATCAAAATCAGACGATTGCCGTCTTCAATGAGCAGACATCTTGCTGCAATGTCAATTAAATTGTTGTCGTCTGCCGGATTGGTTTTGTTCCAAATTGTTTTTGGTACCACACCAAACATAGCGCCGCCGTCGAGTTTAAAATTTCCGGCTTCAATGGGATATAGCTTCATTTGTTGAATTTTCTTCGGTTAATCTTGTAAATGGATTGCAAATTACTAAAAATCTACCGCTTTTAATTCCCCAAAATCATTTTTTTCTATTCTTAAATTAGTTATAAAAATGCTTTGAGATGCCGAAAAAAAAGATAATTGTGTTAACTTTGCCTTTTATTTAGACAAAATCAAAATAGACATGATCAAAGTTTCAGATACAGCCAGCAAAAAAATCATCGATATGATGAAAGATGACGGTTTTGACGCTGCCAAAGATTACGTGCGAGTAGGCGTAAAAAGCGGTGGTTGCTCGGGTTTGTCGTATGAATTAAAATTCGATAAAGAACTGGGCGAAAACGACAAGGTTTTTGAAGACAACCATGTTAAAATTGCCGTAGAAAAAAAATCATTTTTATACTTAGCCGGAACCATTTTAGAGTTTTCAGGCGGATTGAACGGAAAAGGATTTGTATTCAACAATCCTAACGCATCAAGAACTTGCGGATGTGGCGAAAGTTTTTCGCTTTAAAAATTAAACAAACAAAATGGCAAAATACACCGAAGACGATTTAAAAGTCGAACTCGAAAACAAAGAATACGAATACGGATTCTACACTGAATTAGATTCGGAGACCTTTCCTATTGGGCTTAATGAAGATATCGTTCGCGCTATTTCTTTGAAAAAAGAAGAACCGCAATGGATGACCGATTGGCGCATTGAAGCGTTTCGCGCATGGCAGGAAATGATTGAACCTGATTGGGCTAATGTTAATTATGAAAAACCCGATTTTCAAGCGATTTCGTATTATTCTGCCCCTAAAAAAGCTGACCCGAATAAAACTTTAGATGACGTTGATCCTGAACTTTTGGCGATGTACAAAAAGTTGGGCATTTCTTTAGACGAACAGAAAAAAATGAACAATATTGCAATGGATATTGTAGTCGATTCGGTTTCTGTGGCAACGACTTTCAAAAAGACTTTAGCCGAAAAAGGCATCATTTTCATGAGTATTTCCGAAGCGATTCGCGAATATCCTGAATTGGTTCAAAAATATTTAGGAACGGTTGTACCGCAAAAAGACAACTTTTATGCCGCTTTAAATTCTGCTGTTTTCTCAGACGGAAGTTTCTGTTATATTCCAAAAGGCGTTCGTTGTCCGATGGAATTATCCACGTATTTCCGTATCAACCAAGCCGGAACAGGACAATTCGAAAGAACATTATTGGTTGCCGATGAAGGCAGTTATGTTTCTTATCTGGAAGGTTGTACCGCTCCAAGTCGAGACGAAAATCAATTACACGCCGCTGTTGTTGAGCTTATAGCGCTTGACAATGCCGAAATAAAATATTCGACCGTTCAAAACTGGTATCCCGGAAATGCAGCAGGCAAAGGCGGTGTTTTCAACTTTGTAACCAAAAGAGGTTTCTGCGAGAAAAATGCAAAAATTTCTTGGACACAAGTTGAAACCGGTTCGGCCATTACTTGGAAATATCCGTCAGTTGTTTTGAAAGGAGACAATTCAATCGGTGAATTTTATTCAATCGCTGTGACCAATAATTTCCAACAAGCAGATACCGGAACCAAGATGATTCATTTGGGTAAAAACACCAAATCGACCATTATTTCCAAAGGTATTTCTGCCGGAAAATCACAAAATAGTTACAGAGGTTTGGTGCAAATTGGCGCCAGAGCAGATAACGCTCGTAACTTCTCACAATGTGATTCGTTATTGATGGGAAACAATTGTGGCGCACATACTTTCCCTTATATCGAAAGCAAAAATTCTTCGGCAAAAATTGAGCACGAAGCCACGACTTCAAAAATTGGAGAAGACCAAGTGTTCTATTGCAACCAACGCGGCATCCCAACCGAAAAAGCGATTGCGCTAATCGTTAACGGTTTCAGTAAAGATGTATTGAACAAGTTGCCAATGGAGTTTGCGGTTGAAGCTCAAAAATTACTGGAGATTTCATTGGAAGGCTCAGTAGGTTAATTTGAAAATGTGTCAATTTGAAGATTTGAAAATGATTCAAGTTGACTAAGAATAATAATTTTAAAAAAAATAGAAAGTAGATTTTAGAAAATTGAAATAACATCTTCAAATTCTCAAATCTTCAAATCTTCAAATCATATGTTACAGATAACAAATTTACACGCTTCCGTAGAGGATAAAGAAATATTAAAAGGAATCAACCTAACGGTAAATGCCGGAGAAGTACACGCAATCATGGGACCAAATGGTGCCGGAAAAAGTACACTTTCCTCTATCATTGCCGGAAATGAAAATTACAACGTAACCGAAGGCGAAATCCTTTTGGAAGGTGAAGATATTTCAGAATTGGCTCCCGAAGAAAGAGCGCACAAAGGGGTTTTCTTGTCGTTTCAATATCCGGTAGAAATTCCGGGTGTTTCAGTAACGAATTTTATGAAAACAGCCATCAATGAAAGTCGAAAAGCCAATGGCAAAGAAGAAATGCCAGCTAATGAAATGCTGAAACTAATCCGTGAGAAATCAGAATTATTAGAAATCGACCGCAAGTTTTTATCGCGATCGTTAAACGAAGGTTTTTCGGGTGGCGAAAAGAAAAGAAATGAGATTTTCCAAATGGCGATGTTGGAACCAAAATTAGCCATCCTAGACGAAACCGATTCAGGTTTGGATATCGATGCCTTGAGAATTGTAGCCAACGGCGTGAACAAGCTTAAAAACGAAAACAACGCAGTGTTAGTCATCACGCACTACCAAAGATTGTTAGACTATATTATTCCTGATTTCGTTCACGTTTTAATGGATGGAAAAATTGTAAAATCGGGTGACGCTTCTTTAGCACTTGAGTTAGAAGAAAAAGGATACGATTGGATTAAAGCAGAAATGGTTTAAAATAGTTTCAAGTTTAAGGTTTCAAGTTATTATGGCGACAATAACAAGATTTGAAGATTTAGAAATTTGGCAGGACGCTAGAATACTTGCAAAAGAAATTTATTTAATTTCTAAAGAAACCGATTTAAAGACTGACTTTAGGTTTAAAGAACAAATTAAAGCTTCATCTGGTTCTGTTATGGATAATATTGCAGAAGGATTTGAAAGGGACGGGAATTTAGAGTTTCGTCAGTTCTTGGCTATCGCTAAAGGTTCAGCAGGCGAATCTAGATCACAGATTTATAGACTTTATGATTATGAGTATATTTCAGAAGAACAGTTTATAGATTTAAAAAACAAATATGAAAACTTAAGTGGGAAGATTAAAAATTTCATCACTTATTTAAACAAAAAAGATTTCAAAGGCAATAAGTTTCAATAACCTGAAACTTGAAACCTGAAACAAAAGATAAAATGGAATTAAAAGAAAAACTTATCTCCTCATTCATGGCTTTCGAAGAACTCATCGATGTTCATTCGGAATTGCATGACGTGCGTACATCGGCCATAAAAAACTTTGAAAACAAAGGTTTCCCCACCAAAAAAGAGGAAGCTTGGAAATATACTTCACTGAATGCCATCCTAAAAAATGACTATTCCGTTTTCCCAAAACACGAAAATGCGATTGAATTTGCTGAGGTGAAAAAATACTTCTTGCACGAAATAGACACACACAAAGTGATTTTTGTGGATGGAAAATTCTCTTCGTTTTTATCGGCAACAACCCATGACGGTTTAGATGTTTGCTTAATGTCTTCGGCCTTAAACAAACCCAAATATAAAATGGTGATTGACGAGTATTTCAACAAAATCGCCAGCAATGACGAAAGTTTGACTACGCTAAATACGGCTTTCGCCAATGAAGGTGCCTACATCAACATCCCGAAAAGCAAAGTGGTGGAAAAACCAATCGAAATCATTTATTTCTCAACCGGCGTTGAAAGTGCTTTAATGGTACAACCAAGAAATTTGGTTATTGTAGGTGAAAATGCTCACGTTCAAATCATCGAAAGACACCAATCGTTAAACGAAAACCCGGTACTGACCAATTCAGTAACAGAGATTTTTGCCCAAAAACGCGCCATCGTTGATTACTATAAAATTCAAAACGACATACAATCGGCTAACCTGATTGACAACACTTATATTTCCCAAAAACAAGAAAGTCGCGTTTCGGTTCACACCTTCTCTTTTGGCGGGAACATTACCAGAAACAACCTGAATTTCTACCATTTTGGCGAAAGAATCGATTCAACTTTAAAAGGCATTACCATCATTGGCGATAAGCAACACGTTGACCATTACACTTTGGTCAATCACGCGACGCCCAATTGTGAAAGCCACCAGAACTATAAAACCATCTTGGCCGGAAGCTCAACAGGCGTTTTCAACGGTAAAATTTATGTGGAAAAAGAAGCCCAAAAAACTGATGCGTTCCAACAAAATAACAACATTTTGTTAGGCGACAAAGCCACGATTAATGCCAAACCGCAATTGGAAATCTTTGCCGATGACGTAAAATGTTCCCACGGTTGTACGATTGGACAATTAGACGAAACCGCCATGTTTTACATGCAACAACGCGGTATTCCGAAGAAAGAAGCCAAAGCTTTATTGATGTACGCCTTCTCCAACGAAGTCATCGAAAGCATCAAAATCCCGGAATTGAAAAAAAGAATTACCAAAATCATCGCTACGAAATTGGGCGTGAATTTAGGGTTCGATTTATAAATAACTTAGTTTCCTATTTGTCATTTCGACGATAGGAGAAATCTGAGCGAATGGCTTGGGCATTTTTGGTGTCCGTGTTCCCACTTTTCACTACAATAAAAAATGCTTCTTAGTTTAGAAGCATTTTTTATTTTCATTACAAATGCGAAGCATTCACCGAACACCAATTACAAATAAACATAAGGTGAGGTAATCGGGGCTAAAGTATTAGCCTTTTGAGTTCTTGTTGTCTTTCTTCAAACTCCCAATAATCTCCCTCAAAAAAGCATTATAATCCAAGTCCTCACTCAATCCCATACGAACCACCACCAAATCCTCTGACGGAATGATAAACACCATCTGCCCTTGGTAACCGCTGCAATGGTATAAATCTTTCGGCACATCAGGATATTTGCCACCGGCGTTTAGCCAAAAATGCGCTCCGTATTGTCCGTTAGAACCATTCGTAGGCGTAGCTACATATTTGGACCAACTCGGATCAAAAAGTTGTTCGCCATTCCATTGGCCTTTGTTTAAATAAAGCAAACCAAACTTCGCCCAATCTCGCGTTGTGGCCCAACCATAAGACGAACCCACAAAATTTCCGTTCATATCTACTTCGACTACAGCAGATTCCATCCCAATTTTGTCCAACAAACTGCTGTACCAAAAATCTAAATATTCCTGATGCGTTTTGAATTGTTTTCTTAAAATGCCACTCAATAAATTCGTCGTGCCCGAGGAGTAATTCCAGGAATTGTTGGGTTTGCCCACCAAAGGTTTATCAATTTGCGGTTGCGTCATGTCTTCTGAAATAAAGAGCATTTTAGTCACATCGGAAATCTTGCCGTAATCTTCTTCCCATTCTAAACCCGAGTTCATGTGCAGCAAATCATCTATAGTGATATTTTTGCGTTCGTCATTTTTCCATTCCGCAATCGGAGCCGGTTTCATGACATTGATTTTGCCTTGTTTTTGTAAAATTCCAAAATAAGTGGCGGTCAAACTTTTAGTCATCGACCAACCCAAAATTTTAGAAGTTGCGGTAAAGCCAGGCGCATATTTTTCGCCCACTAAATAGCCTTTGTATAACACGACTACAGAACGGGTTCGCTTGCTTTTTTGACCTTCTTTGTCAAACACACTTTCTACGGCCTTTTGTAATTTGTAGTAATCAATGTTGGCAAAAGTGGTGTCAACAGGATTATTATTACCATAAGGATAAGGCAAATTGTTTTGTAAAGCAGTTCGCTTAGGAACATTATAGGGTTTGGTGACATCAAAGTCATCATTGATTAAAGTCGCACCCAAACCTTCACGGTATATCGCTTTGCGGGTTTTTAAACCATATACTTTGGATAAGGCAAACTTTCCGTTTTCATCAATAGTATTGGTTGCCCAATCAACTTTGTCAATGTCATTGTCGCCTTTTTGAATCATTTCCTTACTTCGGCCGTCAATAAAATGACCCGAAGCCACGCTCTTAGCCGAAAAACCGGAAATCAAATCGAGTTGCGGATAGATTGCAATGCGCAGATAAACAATGACGATCAACAATAAAACACCAAAGATTTTGAGAAACTTTTTCATGGGATTAATTTTGTAGCAATTTATAAAAATAAAATCTGGTTTGACTTGCGTTAAAAACAAAAGTAATATAGAAAAACAAATCATAAATATTCGTGAATTCGTGGTTTTTTCCACGTCAATTTTTCTACTTTTGTATTTAGAATTTTTCTAAATAATACCATGTTAGACCTCCAAAAAATCAGAGCCGATTTTCCCATACTTTCTCAAAAAGTCAATGGCAAACCGCTCGTCTATTTTGATAACGGCGCAACTTCGCAAAAACCTCAAGTGGTTATCGATGCGATATCTAAATATTACCAAGAAATTAATGCTAATATTCACCGCGGCGTGCATACTTTAAGCCAATTAGCGACAGATGCCTATGAAGTTTCTCGTGGTAAAATTCAGCAACACATCAACGCCAAAAACGCACACGAAGTCATTTTTACTTCGGGAACTACTCACGGCATAAATGCGGTTGCTAATGGTTTTGCAGCTTTTTTAAAACCAGGCGATGAGGTTTTGGTTTCTGCCTTAGAACACCACAGTAATATCGTGCCATGGCAAATGCTTTGCGAGAGAACCGGCGCGACTTTAAAAGTCATTCCGATGAATGAAAAAGGCGAATTGATCATGTCGGAATACGACAAATTGCTTTCGGCTAAAACCAAAATCGTAACCGTAAATCATATCTCAAATGCTTTGGGAACGATAAACCCGATTCAATACATGATTGACAAAGCGCACGAAGTTGGTGCGGCTGTTTTAATCGACGGCGCCCAAGCGACACCGCATTTAAAACCCGATGTTCAGGCTTTGGATTGTGATTTTTATGTGTTTTCTGGACATAAAATTTGTGGCCCAACAGGCGTCGGAATTCTCTACGGAAAAGAAGATTGGCTGCGAAAATTACCACCATACCAAGGCGGAGGCGAAATGATTGCTACAGTCACTTTTGAAAAAACCACTTATGCCGATTTGCCACACAAGTTTGAAGCCGGAACGCCTAATATTGCGGATGGAATCGTACTCGGAACCGCGATTGATTATTTGAATGAAATTGGTTTCGACCACATCGCCAAATACGAACACGAATTATTGGAATATGCCACAGCAAAATTATTGGAAATCGAAGGGTTGAAAATTTTTGGTACGGCCGAACAAAAAACTTCCGTAATTTCGTTTAACATCGATGGCATTCATCCGTACGACATTGGCACAATTATCGATAAGTTGGGTATAGCAGTGCGCACCGGACATCATTGCGCCCAGCCGATTATGGATTATTTCGACATTCCGGGAACAATAAGAGCGAGTTTTGCTTTTTACAATACCAAAGAAGAAATTGACGCCATGGTAGAAGCGGTTAAGAAAGCTAAAATGATGTTATCTTAAAAAAAGACAGATGAAAACAATAACCCTGATTTTACTGACGGTTTTCCTCGGAAAAAGTTGTACCAATGAAGCGCAGAACGATTTGATCAATACGACCATTCAGTATACTGCCAACAGCAGAGGTTTCTATCAAAAGATTATCATAATCAATCAAAAAGCGACCATTTCAAGAGACCGAAATGAAGTTGCTTTACCAGAAGAAATCAAAATTTCTGATGCCGATTGGAAGGAATTGGTTGCGGCTTTTGGTAAAATCAATTTGGAAGAAATCCCTAAGCTAAAAGACCCAACTCAAAAGCGTTTTTATGATGGCGCAGCGATTGCGAATTTAAAAATTCGTTACCAAGACCAAGAGTATGAAACCACCGATTTTGATCATGGTTTTCCACCCAAGGAAATTGAAAAATTAGTCAATAAAATAGTAGCTTTGGCCAAAGAAAAAGAAGAATGAGCATAAAAGATATACAAGACGAGATTGTAGACGAGTTCTCCATGTTTGACGATTGGATGCAACGCTACGAATACATTATTGATCT